>DASYDW010000100.1 GCA_036499395.1 Pirellulales bacterium | reverse complement strand
GTCGGCGAGCGGCGAGCTCCAAAATCATCCCGAGGCGCAGATCAAGCTGCCGTGGGTCAGGCGACTCCAAAACTTCATTCCTCTAACCCCTCAAAGGACTTTCCGGAAGCTCAACCCGACCCACGGCGGCAGCGCCCAAATCTTTTTCATATTCCCGTGGCCTTTCCGCGCGCGCTCATCTTTTTCATTGAGCTTGCGTTCCGCTTTCTCCGTTTCTAAACGGCCCCAGCCGACTGTCAGCCGCCCCCTCTTTCCCTTCCGGGCCAGAAGATTCCCGCCACAGAGTTCACCGAGGCCGCAGAGAATTCTCTAGGCACAGTTCCCTAACTTTCTCTTGGTGCCTTTTCGCGTTTTTCGTGGCCGGATTTTCTAAGAAGCTATTTCAAAACCGGAGTTAATTCAGTAGTATCCCGCCGTCGCGTATAGCAAGGAGGCCTACGCATGGCAGAGCTAGTGTCGGATGAACTGTGGGCGCAGATCGAACCACTATTGCCACCGGAACCCGAGCCGTCGCTCTTGGGCGGACGACCGCGGGTGACGAATCGCCAGACGCTGACGGGCATCGTGTTTGTGCTCAGGACTGGGATTCCGTGGCAATCGCTACCGACCGAAATGAATTGCGGCAGTGGCAGTACTTGCTGGCGTCGGTTTGCAGAATGGACCGAACTGGAAGTCTGGTCGAAGCTGCACACGATGCTGCTGGGACAACTGGGCCACGCCGGCGCGATCAATCTCGAACGGGCCGTGATCGACAGCGCCAGCGTCCGCGCAGTTTTTGGGGGGCGCACACGGGGCCGAACCCGACGGACCGTGCGAAAGCCGGCTGTAAGCGGCATGTGCTGACCGATGCGGCGGGCATTCCTCTGGTGGTCAAGACCACGCCGGCCAATACCCGCGACGACCAGGTCGCGCTGCCGTTGCTGGTCAATATGCCCCCCATAGCTGGGCCACGAGGCCGACCACGCACCAAGCCCAGGGCCTTGCAAGGTGATGCCGGATACGGTTCGGCGGCGCTGGCTGACCTCGTGAAATGGCTGGGGATCAAACCGATCCTGACGCCGCTCGGAAAATCGCGTCCCCACGGCAGCGGTCTCGGGAAGACGCGCTACGTCGTCGAGCGCACACTCAGCTGGTTTGGCAACTTCCGAAGACTGAAGCTGTGCTACGAACGATACGGAACGCACTTCCAAGCCTTTCATGAGTTGGCCGCAGCAATCCTCTGCGCAAATCGTTGTGCCCAATTGAAAACCACGTTTTGAAACAGCTTCTAAGTACTTGTAGGGTGTGTCCTCGACACACCATTCTTCTGATCTCTGGCTTCTAATCTGCGAAAATCGGCGCAATCTGCGGATCAATAAAAAAGAAGGTGCGTCACAGACGCACCGTACCTCAGGCCGGAAGAAAACCCTCGCTGGCGCTGCGGGATAGTGTGTTTGCCCCCCATCTTTGAATCGCCGGGCGAAAACGCCTTTCCCGTTCATCACTCATCACTTCGCATTCCGCGCTCCGCGCTCCCGCATTCCCCATTCCGCCCTCTGCATTTCCTCCACTGCCCTCTGTCGGCCGCCAGCCCCCCGCCCCCAGAGTTGAACAACCCGCCCCCCCCTCCTATCATGACGGGAGACGATCCCGACCCTAAAAAAGCATCTCCGGCATGCGTTGGCCCATCCGTTACCAGATTCTGCTGCCGTTTGCCGGAATGATGTTGGCGGCGGTGCTCAGCGTCAGTTTGCTGAACGCCTATTGGGCGGCCGCCCGTTCGCAGCGGCAGATTGAAGAGCAGTTACGCAGTGTCGCTCGTACCTATCTGACCTCGACCTTTCCCGTAACGGCCAATGTGCTCGAACAGATGCACGGGCTGTCGGGCGCCGAGTTCATCCTCTTTGACACGGCCGGCACGCGGGTCGCCACGAATGCCCTGACCAAAAGCGGTATCGACTTTGCCCAACTCCCCCCGGCCGAACTGGTGATCAACCAGTGGCAGGACTTGCGGCTCGGCCCGATCATCACTCTTGGCAACGAGCGATTTTTTCACGTCGCATTGCGGGCCAACCGCCGTTCGGTTTCCGAGACCACAAGCCTGCTGCACGTCCTCTATCCCGAGCGCGAGCTGCGCGAATTACGCCGGCAAGCCGCGCTCCCTCCGCTGGTCGTGGGCGGCGTGGCACTGGTTCTGTGTGTGGCCGTGGCGAGTTGGATTGCTCGCAAGCTCAGTTTGCCGCTGGTCGAGGTTCGCACGCAGGTCGGTCGTCTGGCCGAAGGAGATTTCCGCCCGTTGCCCATCCCCGCGCGCAATGACGAGGTGCGGGACGTCGCAATCAGCGTCAACGAACTCGCCCGCCAGCTCGATGAACTGCGGCGGGCCATTGCGCGGTCTGAGCGATTGTCGGTCCTGGGCCGACTCAGCGGCGGCCTGGCACACCATCTAAGAAATGACGTGACCGGCGCGCTGATGGCCGTACAGATGCACCGCCGCAATTGCCACACGGCAGATCAAGAAAGCTTGGACGTCGCGCTGCGGCAGTTGCGATTGATCGAAGACCATTTGAAGCGTTTCCTCGCGGCCGGCCAACCCGAGCGTCCACGTCGCGCCGTGTTCGATCCTCGCGAGTTGGTGGCAGAGCTCGTGGCATTGTTGATGCCCACAGCACAGCACCATCGCGTTGAGTTGGCGTGCGCCGTGCCGAGTGCTCCCTTGGCGCTTGATGCCGATCGCGATCAGTTGCGTCAGGCTTTGATGAACCTGATGCTCAACGCGCTCGAGGCGATCGGCAAAGAGGGCTGGGTGCGGGTCGAAATCCTGGCCGACGCCGCGAACGTGCGTCTGCGCGTGCTCGACAATGGCCCGGGCTTGGCGCCCGAAGTCTCTCAACGTATTGGCGAAGCTTTTCAAACCACAAAGCCCGAAGGGGTCGGCCTCGGCCTGGCCGTCGCCCGCCAGGTGGTCGAAGGGCATGGCGGCCACTTACGTTACACGCGCACCGAAAGCGCAACCTGTTTCGAACTTCTGTTGCCGGCCGGCGACCAACCGCCGCCCCCTGCCCCCGCGGGGACCATCATGCGTGACGTGCCCGCGGGAACCTCCCTCAATCGCACGAGTTCATCATGAGTCATATCCTGATCGTCGATGACGAAGAAAGCATCTGCTGGGCCTTGCGTCGGCTGCTGACCGAAAGCGGTCATCGCGTGACCGTGGCTTCGTCGGCCGAAGAGGCTTTCGAGCAAGTCGGCCGCGATGCGCCGCATTTGATGATGCTCGACATCCGCCTTCCCGGCATGGACGGGCTCGAAGCGCTCGATCGTCTGCGGCGTCTGATGCCGGACCTGCCGATCGTGATCATGACCGCCTTCGGCAGCCTGGCCACGGCCGTTCGCGCGCTTGGGCACGGAGCGTTTGATTATCTCGTCAAGCCGTTCGATCTGGACCAGGCTTCGGCCGTCGTCGCGCGCGCCATGGCGCGACCGATCGAAGTCGCACCGGTGGCAGCGGCCAATGCGCCAGCGGCCATCGAGGATGAACTGCTCGGTCGCAGCCCGGCAATGCAAGAAGTCTTCAAACGCATCGCCCTGGTCGCGCGCACCGACGCTTCGGTCCTGATCACCGGCGAGAGCGGCACCGGCAAGGAACTCGTGGCGCGAGCGATTCAACGCCATTCGTTGCGTGCAGCATCGCCGCTGGTGCCCGTGAATCTCGCGGCGCTCAGCCCGACGTTGGTCGAAAGTGAATTGTTCGGCCATGCCCGCGGCGCGTTCACAGGCGCCGCGGGCGATCGGCAAGGACTGCTCGAGTTGGCCGACGGCGGAACGGTGTTTTTCGACGAGGCGGGCGACATTCCCGCCAACGTGCAAGTCAAGCTGTTGCGCGTGCTCGAGCAAGACGAGGTCACACCGGTCGGCGCGACCGAAGCGCGGGCGAGCAAGTTCCGTGTCATCGCGGCCACCAACCGCGACTTGCGCAGCGAAATCGTCCGCGGTAATTTCCGCGAAGACCTTTATTTCCGGTTGGCCGTCTTCGAGATTCCGCTCCCCCCGTTGCGCGACCGCGTGGAAGATATTCCGCTGTTGGCTGAGCGCTTCCTCGCCGCCAGCCAGCCGCACGATGCCAAGGCGCGATTCACCGAGGCCGCGATCGAAGAGCTATGCCGCCGCCCCTGGCCCGGCAACGTGCGCGAACTGCGCAACGCCGTCGAGCACGCCGTGATCCTGGCGCGCGGCAACGCAATCGGCCCCGAGTATTTCCCCTCAGCACTCGATCTCGACAATCCGCAGTCCGATGTCGGCACGATCACCAGCCTGATCCGACGCTGGGCCGAGCAACAGTATCGCGATTCGCAAGGAATCGAAGATCTGTACGAGCGGTTGCTTGAACTGGTTGAACCACCCTTGTTGGAGGTCGCCATGCGGACGCATCACGGCCAGCGTATGTCGGCCGCCCGCAGCCTGGGCTTGCACCGCGCCACGCTGCGCAAAAAGCTCGAACACTTCGGCGTCAGCAACGATTGAGTCGTGCCTGGTTCGCGTATGTTGACGAGGGCGGAAATCATCACACAGCCCCCACTCCGCCGCGGCGTCCCCGTGGGCTAAGGTTTCTCTTGGGCAGGTCTTCGTTTCTCGCTGATCGCATGGGAGTTCACGCCGCGTGACCGACACGTATCACGATCACGATGTCATCTTCGAGATGGCTACCAGCAACCTGCGCTTCGGCACAGGAGCCACGGCCGAGGTCGGCATGGACCTGACAGATATGCAGGCGCGCCGCGTGCTAGTCATGACCGACGCGCGCATGGCCCGGCTGCCGCCGGTGGCCAAGGTGTGCGAATCGCTCGAGCGCGAGCGGATTCAGTTCGACTTGTTCGACCGCGTTCGCGTCGAGCCCACCGATGAATCGTTTCAAGAGGCGATCAGCCTGGCCACGGCCGGCGATTTCGACGCGTTCGTCGCCGTCGGCGGTGGATCGACGATCGACACCGCCAAGGCCGCGAATCTGTACGCCACTTATCCCGCGGAATTGCTGACCTACGTCAACGCGCCGATCGGTCGCGCGCGGCCCGTGCCCGGTCCGCTGAAGCCGCTCATCGCGATTCCCACCACCGCCGGCACCGGCAGCGAAACGACGGGTGTTGCGATCTTCGACCTGCAGGCCACCCACGCCAAGGCCGGCATCGCCCACCGGCGGCTGAAGCCGACGCTCGGCATCGTCGACCCCGACAACACCCGCACACAGCCGCCGCTGGTGGCCGCCTCGTGCGGGCTGGACGTGTTATGCCATGCGTTGGAAAGCTTCACCGCCATTCCGTTTGACAGCCGCCCACGTCCCGAACGCCCCAACTTGCGGCCCGCCTACCAAGGGGCGAATCCGGTCAGCGATATCTGGTCGCTGCGCGCTTTGGAACTGACATCCCGCTACCTGCCACGCGCTTGCAATGGCGCAGATGATGAAGAAGCACGGTGGAACATGCTGCTGGCCAGCAGCTATGCGGGCATGGGTTTTGGCAATGCCGGTGTGCATCTGTGTCACGGCATGTCGTATCCCGTCAGTGGCATGGTGCGCGATTATCACCCGCCGGGATATCCGGACGATCATGCCCTGGTGCCGCACGGCATCTCGGTGATTCTCACCGCGCCGGCCGTCTTCCGCTTTACCGGTCCGGCTTCGCCCGAGCGTCACTTGCGCGCCGCCGAAGTCCTCGGTGCACCCGTCTCGGGCGTCAAAGGCGCAGACGCAGGCGAAGTCTTGGCCGATCGGCTCGTCGAGCTGATGCGCGAATTGCAACTCCCAAACGGCCTCGCCGCGATCGGTTTCACGTCGGCCGATATCCCCGCGCTCGCCAAGGGGGCCGTGATGCAACATCGCGTGACCAAGCTCTCACCACGCCCGGCCGGCGAAGACGACCTGGCGAAGCTCTTCGAAGCCTCGCTGAAGATTTGGTAGACGTAGGGTGCCCTGTGGGCACCGCATTGACCGTGTGTCGTTCATGGTGCTCAAAGAGCACCCTACAAGAAATCATTCCGCAGCAAAGGCCCGGAACGTTGGCTCGTCGACAAAAACCGCCTCGCGCGTCAATTGCATCATCACGTCGGTTTCCGGCCAAGACAGCGCGGTCAAGAATTGATCGAACGCCTCGGGTGGGCACGATCCTTTGACATCGACAAACAGCAGCCGCTCGTCACGATCGTACAACACGCCGTCCAACTGCCACGCGTTGTTAGCCGACGACGATACCCACACGAACGAGCCATCAGGCTCGATGAACAGACGCGGCAATTGTGCGAGCGCGGCCGACGCCTCTTCGAACGTCACGCGAAAGCAGGTCGAGAGCGCCTCTTGCGGCACCGCGAGCGTGACAATCGTTCGCCCGGCGATCTCGATCGAGGCGGCCGGTTTAGCTTCGACGGGGCGAGCGTGCAGTGTGATATGAAACTTGTACATCCGCGCCCCCCCCTGCTCTGCCGTTATTCGTGGTCGGTGGCCGGAGGGAGAATTTCGCCGCTCAACCAGTCGAGATACGCCTGGCTCCCCGCGACGACCGGCGTCGCCAGAATCTCGGGCACGTCATAAGTATGTAATTCGCGAATCGCTTTTTCCACGAGTTCGTACAGCCCGTGGCGCGTCTTCGCCACGCACTGCCACTCGTCGGATGTTTGAATGCGCCCTTCCCAACGAAAGGTACTGGTGATGGGCCCCAGCACTTGCACACAGCCTGCCAAGCGGCGCTCGACAAGCGCCGCGGCAATCCGCTGAGCTTCGTCCTTGGTCGCGGTCGTCGTGACAATTTGCAGGAAGTCGAGCATGGAAACCTCGGGGACGCTTCCCTCTCATCCTACCCTTTCACCCGCATCGGCGAAGGGTTTGAATTGCTGCTCAGAGGGCACGATCGATTAACACAATCCCGCGGCCCGCCGCACGGCATCGATGACCTTCATGTTCGCCAGACCGTCTTCGGCCGGTTCGAGCAATCGACCGGCCGCGACACTGGCGCAAAAACATTCGATCTGTCCCACGTACTGGTCGCTGACCGGAAAGCGGATCGTATCGGTCGCTTCACCGTGCCGATAGACAAGCTCAGTCTCCGGCGGCGGCAGCACCCCTTCCGGCAGTTCCAAAGCACCGGCCGTGCCCACGATTTCGATTCGATTGCGATAAGGGCATTCGAAGCTGCAATCCAGCAGCGCCACGACCCCGTGCGGAAACCGAAGCTGCATCGCCAGCGTCATGTCCACGCCCGACGTGTAGCGCTGCGCATGAGCATGAATCTCGACCGGCTCGGAGCCAGTGAATAACCTCGCGGCGTTGATGCCATAGCAACCAATATCGAAAATCGCGCCCCCCGCTCGCTGCGGATCGAGCCGCCAATCGGTGCGATCGATGTCGAACGAAAAATCCATCTTCACCAGACGCAACTCGCCCAGTTGACCACCAGCCAGCATCTTGCGGGCGTGCGCCACGCGCGACTGGTGGCGCCACATGAACGCCTCGTGCAAGATCACGCCGTGCCGCCGGCAACCGTCGACCATCTCCTGTGCCTCGGCGACGTCGAGCGCCAACGGCTTCTCGCACAGCACATGCTTACCGGCCTGCGCCGCGGCCAACACCCACGGCTTGTGCAGCTCGTTGGGGAGCGGAATATAGACCGCGTCGATCGCCGGATCCGCGATCAGCGCCGCGTACGAATCATGCACCGTCGGAATGTGGTACTCGTCGGCCCAGGCCCGTGCGGTTTGTTGATCGCGACTGGCAATCGCCGCGAGCTTCGCCGAGGGAGCCGCATCAAGCGCGGCAGCAATGGCCCGGCGAACGATCCGGGCACAGCCAAGAATGCCGAAATTCAAAGGTCTTGTCATGACCCAGAATTTAGCAAGCCTTCCGCGATTGTGAAGCAGGCGGAAGGGTGGTCCCGAACGACGGCCGCGTGTCAGACACGCTGGCGATTGAATCTGCCGGGCACGCGTGATCTCAAAGAGGCCGGTGGGAGTCGAACCCACTTAAACCGGGTTGCAGCCGGTTGCCGGGCCGTCTGGCTCCAGCCTCATGGTGTCGTTCATCGCTGAACTGGACGTAGGGTTAGATCGGTTGTCCGTGGCGTGCGGCTTAACTTCCGAGTAACAAATTCTGTCCGACAAACTCTGCCCTGTTTCCCACGCCACCGGCGCGTAGTTCCCGCCTTAAGCCAGACTACAATGGGTCGTAGCAGGTTCACCCGGTTTCGGAACAGGCGTGAAATGAATCAAGATTGTCCCCGTCTGCAACTCGTACTTTGGCTGGGCGTCGCCCTCGGCCTGGCGTCGCTCGCCGGCTGCTCGCGGGCGCCCCAGGCCGCGGCCGCGCACGATGCCGTGTCCCCAGAACTTGCCGAGGGGCCGGTGCCTGACGAAGGGCAAGTCACGCCGACTGCCGCGGGGCTGCAAGCCATCTCGCCCATCTATCACGTCGACCGCATCTACAAGTCGATGACCGGTCCGTGGAGTAGTCGCCAATTGCGATCGCTCGATGCTACCAAGCCGGAATTGGTCTGGATCACCGGCAGTAGCGTGCAGATGGTTGCCGCAGATGGCGTGACGCCAATGCCCGAGCAGTTCATGTGTCACACGAACTTCGATTTCGACGGCGACTGGCACAACGACCTGTTCCAGTCCACGACGCCGCTCGACGGGCGCCTGTTCACGCTATCACAGGGACAACTGTCGGTGCAGTTTCCGCCGGGATTCGGCATTCCCGTCATGTCCAACGAGATCATCGACCTGTCGACTCAGGTCATCAATCTGAACGTCAAGGACCGCGCCTTCGACGTCCGGCACAAGGTTGATATCAGCTTCGTCCGCAATGATGCCGCAAGCGGCGCGATGAAACCGCTGTACGAGCGGGCCCTGATGGGCATGGTTTCGCTCGAAGGGCGCGGGCTGGTTCCCGACCAAAAAGAAACTAGCACCGCGGCAGAACTCCTCCACGCAGCGCACGGCCCGTGCCTATCGTGCTGCGTCCCGGGCATGACGGCCGTCACCGGCTATGAACACAGCGACACGCTCGGGCAGCGATTCTCGACGCATTGGATCATCAAACCGGGGCGCGAAGAGAATCACACCCGGGTCACGAAGATGATGGCCCTGCCGTTCGACACCACGCTGCACTTCCTCGCGGTACACATCCACCCATTCGCCGAATCGCTCGAATTGCGCGACGTGACGGCTGACCAGAGCTTGTTCAAAAGCCACGTCCGCAATGTGTCCGAGGGGATCGGCGTGGCGGACGTCGAATACTTCACAAGCGCCGCGGGAATCCCGGTCTACCGGGATCACGAGTACGAGTTGGTCAGCATCTACAACAACACCACGGCCGAGGATCAGGACTCGATGGCCGTGATGTACGCGTATTTCCTGGACCAGAATTATCGTGGTCCGGATACATCGCTCGCTCAGGTGCATCGCGAAACCGGCACACTCGACGGCGAACTGGACGACACGGTGCAAGCGTTCAACGCCGCCACCAGTCCAGCCACGAGCGCCGGACCGATCTGCAACGCCGAAAAGAAGTAGGTCGGCAGCCAGCGTTTCTTTGCCAGCCGCTTACCACAATCCGTATGCCGCCGTCGATCGGGACGGTGCCATCGGCACGACGATCGTCGCCGAGTTCACTCCGCGCCACTCGGTGCTGTACGGAGAGTTCGATGTCCACATCGGCGAATAATTGCCGGTGAACGGCGTCGGGCTGACGGTCGGACGCGAATTCGAATATCCGAACCAGCGCTGCGCGGCCAATCGTGCCTGGCGTTGATCCGCCTCGAATTCGGCGCGCCGCCGCACGGCCGCCTGCGGATCGCTATAACGGCGCAGCGACTGCTGATAGAGCCACATCTCGGACGTCGGCGTCAATTGACCGAGCGAGAATTCCTGATCGGCCGTCGTGGCTTTCGTGCGCAGCGGGCGCGGTTCCGGATGCGGCCGTGAGTCCGGGTCCTGCGCACGGGCCGCGGCCGGCGCCAGCAGAGCGAATGCCACGATCGCTGCTAAACGAATCTTCATGCCAATCGCTCCTCGATGGAAATCGAGCTTGATGTGTGCCCGCGCCGCCGGGCTTCGCGCACGACCGCACCGCGCCTGTGAAGGATCGATGCGCAGCCTGGGCCCCTCGCAGGGCGAACGGCCGGCGCATCGCGCGGTGCCTGGGTCATGGTCGTCGCGAAACGAAGCGCACAGGCGGCGGGTCGCGCTGGTGCGCCAAAGGCAGGGAACGCTAGGACGCCCCCTGCAAGTCTGTTCGACCGCCGGAGGCTTGCGGGTTTAGCTGGATTTGTCCGCGTTTGTCAGTCGCAGCGGTACTTCGGAAAACAGAGCGTCCCTCCGGACGCTGCTGGCACCGGCGCGTGCTAGCTGTCCGCCGGCCGTTATGAACGACTTGTACTCCGCCGCGCCACCGCTGACGACCAGCACATAGACTAGCTTGCCGCTGCGCCATACGGACATCGCCTTGCCGCCGGTCGGCGGATACGGCTCGTCCGGAGGCTGCGACAGCAGCTCGCCAATTTGAAGCGCCTCGTACCCCGCGTCCGCATCAATGACGTACAACGTGGCCCGGGCTTTCGCACTGCGCAACTGATAAGCCACGCCGCGCCGTCCCAGGAAGTCCTTCACACGCCGCCACGACGTCGGCTGTACGGCCAACGACTTCCAAGGCGCGTAGCCCGTCGGCGGCTTTTCGAGATTCACCGGTTGCTGATCGATCGCGTCCTCGTTGACGTTCAACAAAGAAACGCGGGTGAGAATCTCGTCGGGCCCTAGCAAATGGGCCGACGAGGGATAAACCAGCCAGCCGATCACCGCGACGAGACAAACCGCGGCCAGCGCGCCCAGTCCGGCCCGCGAGCGTTTAGGAAACGCACGACCTTCTTTCGCAGGGCGCTCGCTATCCTCGAACACGACTTCCTCGGCGCTCGTGTTCCGCCCTTCGGCATCGGCGGGTAATCGCTCGGAAGATTTCCCTCTTCGAGGAGCACTGTCCCCAGAAGCACCGCCCGCGGAAATCTTGTCGGTCGATGTGCCGTCTGGAACCGAAAGGGGCGGAAGCTCGCTGACGCCGCTGTCTCCCGTAGCGCCGCTGCCGATCGCCGCGATGCGCTTTCTAGCGGCCGCTTCCAGCGCCCCTAACAATCTCTCGACCGAACCGGCAGGCACCGGCAAATCCTGCATGACATCGCCGATCGTGGCGTCCAATCGCTGGCTGCGCTGCAGCGTGCTACGCACGCGCGCGTCACGTCGACTCCGTTCCGCGAGCGGAGCGAACTCCGGCTGCGACATGTCGTCGCTAGCCGGGCGCACGGCGTCAATCCATTCCGAGGTTTGCTGGTCCACGGTCCGTTTATCTTCCATGTGTCTACTCGATCGGCAACTTTAGCCGTGGCTTACGTCGTCTCGCGCGAGACCGGCACGCGTTCCGGCTCTGGGCCGCGGCTTCCCGCGGCCTGCAACTCCAACTCGAACAAGCGCCCCCGCAGTTGCCCCTTGGCCCGCGACAGCCGGCTCATCACAGTCCCCAGCGGGATACCCAACCGCTCGGCGATGTCGCGATACGAACACTCCTCGAAATAGAACATCAACAACACCAACTTGAATTCATCCGCTAGCGCGTCGAGTGCCGCCTGCAATCGCTCTCGATCGACGGCGCTTTCGACCGCGCCTGCGGCCGGAATCTCGTTGACGTTCAATTCCACGCTGGCCGCTGTTTGCGGGGCTCGACGCCGCCGCGACTTCAAGTAGCAATTACGCAGGATCGTGAACAACCACGCGCGGGCCGTCTCGCTCGAACGCAATTGCGCGAGCTTGACCTGCGCCGCCAGAAACGTCTGCTGCGTCAAGTCCTCGGCATCCGCGACCGAACCCGCCAGACGGTACGCGTACCGGTAGACGTCCGCATGGTGATCCACGACCAGCCTTGCGATTTCCAGCACCACTGGGCCATCCGCCATGACTCACCCCTTCGACAGACCCGTTTCGAGCCTCGTTTATTCCCGCGCGCCGCCCCGATTTCCATAAACATCTCTCCCTCGTCGCGCGCTTCCACAGCACGAAGCGTCGGAAAGTGGATGCAGGAAATCGTGGAATCGGGATCGCAGAGCCGCCACGCTGCGTCCCCACCGAAAGAGAATTCTCATTTCATTGTAGCGAAACGGGAATAAACGCCCACTACTTGCGCATCTACTCGCTAATAGGCGGAAGCGACAGACGGGCCGCACGTCGCGCGCTCGACGCAAAAATCCGTAATTACGAATGAACGAAAGGTAGAACAATGAAGAAGCTGGGTATTTTGGCACTGTTGGTGGCAGCACTCGGTTCGGCGGTCGTAGGCTGCGAACCGGCCAAGAAGAAGACCGAAGCGCCGAAGGCCGCTGAAACCGCCGCGCCGGCTGAAACCCCCGCCGCCGAGGCTCCGAAGACCGAGGCTCCGGCCGAAGCCCCTAAGTAGTCAGGTAAAATCGCCAGCCGGAAACGGCTGGATTTGATTTCGGAGAATGCCGTTTGCATGGCAACGGCAAGAATCCACGGGGAGAGGTCCGCCCGACAGGCGACCTCTCCCCTTTTTATTGCGCTCCCTCAATTGCGATTCCTTAACTGAACGGTCGGTTTCTGCGACTACGGTTGGGCGACACGTCACCCGGGTGCTTGACGACCGCCTTGCCGGCAGCCGAAAATTGTCCCGGCATTCCCGCCCAACCGATTTTCCCGCCCCCACCAGACTTCACGCCCCTGGCCTACGCAGATAAGGACCCACAGCCATGACCGATCGGTTCACATTTCGCCGCCTGAAGAAACCCCTGGCAGTCGTCGCCCTGTTGGCGCTCGTCACAGTCACTGGCGCCTTAAAGGCCAAGGAATACATCAGTGGCAAAGTTTGGCCTGAACCGAAGATTGTCGAGCCGGGCTCGGTCGGTGGTCCGCCGGCCGATGCGATCGTGCTCTTCGGCGGAAAGGATCTCACAGCCTGGGAGGGGGGCGATAAGTGGGAAATCGCCGACGGCGTCGCCACGGCCAAGGGGGGCGGCATCACCACCAAGCAACCTTTCGGCGATTGCCAGTTGCACGTCGAATGGGCTGAACCCTCGGTCGTCACCGGATCAGGCCAGGGACGCGGCAACAGCGGCGTCTATCTGCAGGGGAACTACGAGGTGCAGATCCTCGATTCGTACGACAACAAAACCTACTTCGACGGCCAGTGTGGCTCGGTTTACAAGCAGACACCGCCGCTGGTGAACGTCTGCCGCAAGCCGGGCGAGTGGCAATCGTACGACATCATCTTCGAGGCTCCGAAGTTCGACGCGTCGGGCAATCTGACCAAGCCCGCCTTCATCACGGCCCTGCAAAACGGTGTGCTGATCCTGAATCACTTCCAGGTCGAAGGCGCCTCGGCCTGGGACGCCCCGCCGAAGTACACCGCGCACGAGCCGAAGCTGCCGTTGTCGATCCAGTTTCACGGCAATCCGGTCCGCTTCCGCAACCTTTGGATCCGCGAGCTTTAGTCGACCGTCTGCTCATCTCACGTGGCGCGCGGTAGATCCCAATAGCCAAGCTCCGCACTGCCAGTCGCGCGCGACGCGCTGCGTAGAATGCTCGCGCGCTCTGCCCCCCAGGTGGCCGAAGTTTTCTTGCAATAGGGAGGGCTTACTCCTACCATCCTGGAAATCGCCGGGGCGATTCCTTAGAGAACTTCTCATGCAGTAAGACGGTAAGACACCGTTACAAAGCGTTTGGGATAACGAACAACCAGAGGGGCGCGACGGCATGCCATTTCCCAAACGATCTCACCAGCGCGTGAAGCCTCGCTTTGGTGGCACCTCGCGCTCGATCGGTTTTGAGCCCCTCGAAGCGCGCCGCCTGCTGGCCGTCTTCAGCGCCAATAACGTCGGCAGCTTGATCGCCGACATTAACACCGCCAATACCAACGGCGACGCTTCGAACACGATCCACCTGGCCGCCGGCAGCTATACCCTAAGCGCCGCCACAGGCGAGCTGTTGATTCAGAACACGACGTCGCAGGTTAAGACGTTGAGCATCGTCGGCGCCGGGCCCGACCAGACCAAGATCGACGGCGCCGGTGCCACGCGCGTCATGGAGATCGAAGGCTCGGCCACCACGATGACCGTCGCGATCAAGAACCTGGCCCTGAATAACGGACTCGCCTCCGACGCCGGTCAAGCCGGCGGCACGGCAGCCATCGGCGGCGGGCTGCTGATCGATGGTGGGCAGGTCACGCTCAGTGGCGTCTCGATGGGCAGTAACCGCGCGATAGGCGCCGCTGGCTCGGCCGGCGCGCCCGGCGCCATTGATGGACAAAATGGACACGATGGGCAAAACGCCAGCGGCGGCGCGATCTACCTGGCCGGCGGCGTGCTTACGCTCAAGAACAATTCCAACGTTCACGACAATTTCACCCAAGGGGGAAGCGGCGGCGAGGGTGGCATCGGCGGTTTCCTCGGCAACACCGCGCAGGCAGGTGCGCAAGGTTCAGGCGGCGACGTCGGCGCGCCCGGTGAAGATCATTCCGACGTTCACACGATCCCCGGCGGCAACGGCGATGCCGGTGGTGATGGCCAGTCGGGCACTTCGGGAGCCAACGCCACGCGCGCCGCTGGCAAAGGGGGCGATGGCGGTCACGGCGGCAATGCCAATGGCGGTGGTATCTACGTCGCCAGTGGTCAGCTCAGCCTGCAAGACACGACGATCGTTTTCAATTCTACCTTCGCTGGTTCCGGTGGTCATGGTGGCGACGGCGCCGGTAGTTCACCTCTCGACGGCGGCGCGGGCGGCGGAGGTGGTGCAGGAGGTGACGGCGGAGCCGGCGGGCACGGCGGCCTGGGCGGACCGAAGAACATCCTCATGGGAGGCGACGGCAGCGGCCCCTTCGATGCCGGCTCGGGCGGCAGTGGCGGCTCGGGCGGAAAAGGTGCCTCGGGCGCGCAGGGTGGTAAGGGAGCCAAGGGTGCCGACGGTGGTGATGGCGGCGACGGTGGAAATGCACTCGGCGGCGGACTCTATGTCGCGTCAGGCAACGTGGCGATGCAATCCGGCGGCATCAATGTGAACTTCGCGTGGGGCGGCGCCGCAGGCGATGCCGGAGCAGGCGGAGATGGCGGTGGCGGCGGCGCAGGCGGCAGTGGCGGCGGCGGCGGAGAAGGAGGTGCTGGCGGGGAAATGGGCGGCTTCATCTCCACCAGCAGCGGCAACGGTGACGGCGGTGATGGCGGAGACGGCGGCGACGCGGCCGGCGCCGCCAGCGGCGGCGATGGTGGAGACGCGGGCGATGGTGGCACCGGCGGCAACGGCGGTCGCGCAGCAGGTGCCGGCTTATATGTCGCCGGCGGAACGTTCGTCATGACCGACGCGGCAATATTGGGCAACCCGGCGCGCGCGGGCCAGGGGGGCACGGGAGGCGAAGGAGGTGAAGGAGGCGCCGGAGCCGACGGCGGTGGTGGCGGCGAAGGAGCTCCCGGCGGTCACGGCGGTTTCGGCGGCGAAGATAACACCAGCGCCGACAACGCCGACGGTGGTAAAGGAGGCAGTGGCGGCGACGGATCGGATGGCGCCGACGGTGGCGGCGGCGGTGACGGCGGACATGGCGGCGCAGGCGGTTTCGGTGGCGATGCTCAAGGAGGCGCGCTTGCGATTGCCGCCGGCAGCGTGACGTTGAACAACGTCCAAATGCAAGACAACTCAGTCTATGGTGGGCAGGCCGGCGCGGGTGCGCTCGGCGGCGGCGGCGGTGATGGAGGAGGAGGCGGTGATGGTGGCGGCGGAGGATCGGGGGGCGATGGCGGCACCGCTGGTTCCACTTTCTACTATGGAAACTACGACGGGTCCGGCGGCGACGGCGGTGACGGTGGAAAGGGCGGAAACGGCGGCGGTGGTGGCGACGGAGGACAGGCCGGCATCAGCGGCGGCGGTGGTGGTGGCGGGAAAGCCCAAGGCGGAAGTATCTATCTAGCCGGCGGACAACTCAGCATCGGCGCTGGCACCGTCTACAGCGGCAATGTGAATGCCGGCGCAGGTGGAGTAGGAGCGCCCTTTGCCGTCGGCGGCGAAGCAGGCAAGGCCGGCGACAAGGGAGACGGCGGCCACGGTGGTGCGGGAGGCCTCAGCACTGAGCCTGGCGACGATGGAAACGACGGCGGCGACGGTGAAGATGGCGACGAGGGATCGGACGGCTCGCGCACAGGCCTGGGTCTCGATGGCAGCAATGGCGCGGCCAATGGCAGCGGCATCTACGTTGCCGGCGGCAGCGTCACGACATCATCGCCCGCCACGCACGGCACGGCCGCGACGACACCGTCGGGCGCGGTCTCGACAAACGGCCCCTTCACGGTCGAAGTTGACGCCGTGAATTCAAGCGGAGATGTCGACCCGACCTATAGCGGGCAGATTACGATCATGCTTGGAAACAATCCCAGCGGCGCGACCCTCTCGGGCACGCTCACCCTCACCGCCGTACACGGCGTCGCCACATTCACGGGCCTGTCACTTTCTAAGCCGGGCACGGGGTACACGCTGAATGTCACGATGGCCGGACTCGGCACGACAATGTCCGGCGCGTTCGACGTGGTTGCAGCGCCGCAGGTAGCGCAGGTCCTCGTCAACGGCACCAGTTGGCGCGGCCACGGCAATGGCGCCATCGTTCCGGCGGGCTTGAAAGAACTCAATCCTCTGCCCTGGCCCAACATCAATCAAATCGAGATCGTCTTTACTGCGAACGTAACGGTCACGCAGGCGAGCCTCGAACTATCAGGGCTCAACGGCGAGTACGCGACTTCAGGGTTCAGCTACAACGCGTCGACCTTCACTGCGACCTGGACGCTCGCTCATCCACTCAGTTCTGATCGTCTGAATATTCTGCTGCATTCGACCGGCCCCGCGGCCGTGACGGATGCACATGGCAATCCGCTCGATGGCGAATGGACGAGCGGCAGCCACACCTACCCCTCAGGCAACGGCGTCAGCGGGGGCGACTTCAATTTCGCCTTCAACGTGCTGAGCGGAGATGCCAATCAGGACGGCATCATCAACGCTCAGGATCTGGCACTGATCTCGTCAAACTGGCTGCACACCAGCAGCAGCGCCGACGTCAACGCCGATGGTATCGTCAACGCACAGGACCTGGCACTGATTTCCTCGCGCTGGCTCGCGACGCTGCCAGCCAGCGGCGCGGCACAAGTCACATCGAACGCCACGGTCACCCCACCAGTGCCGATCGCAAGCGTTGTGGGTCCGGTCGCAACAACAAGCGGCATTGCGAGTGGCGCGCTTCCAGCCGCCACGGTCGTGGAACCCCCGTTACGGTCTGTCGTGACGGCAACAGCAGTCAATTCTGATTCAGAGATCACGCCGGTCGCGTCCACAAGCATCGAAGCGATCTCAGTAAACGCGCCGACTGCGACGACGAACACCATCACCGTCGCGCTGCCCGCGTCGACGCCGGCTCTTGTGACCACGCCCACTGCTGAACATCTGGCCTCGTACATCGCAAACGCCAGCGGACCAAATCCCATTGCGGCAAGTGTTGATGGCGCACTTTCTACGGCAATCCCTATAAAAGCGACCGCACTATTCAATGTGGTGCCCAGTCGCGCTACCGGCCAGTCGCCCGCCACTTCAGGTGGTAAACGGGATACTCTCTCGGCATTCGAAGACGCGCATTACTGGTCGCTCGACGAGGACATTCTCGACGCACTGTTAGCCGCGCGACGAACGGGCCGCGGTTAGATGATTCGTTCACTAGAGTGTCAGGCGCGAATCGTTTTTAGCGTGCGCAGGGGGCAAGCTCGACTGAGAGCCTCGCTGATTGATACGGCAGAGCGCGAACCAGGCGATTATCCACAGCGCCAGAATGCCGATCGTTCCGACGAAACCTCGACGAATCATCTCGATCTGCGTCGGAGCGAGTTGCTCGGCGACCATCGCCATCATCGGCTCGCAACCATGCGCCGTAAGTCCAACTCCAATCGCTGTTTGTTCCCATTGAGTGACCGGCCACTCGGCGCAGACGCGCCACAATGGCGCCAGTAAAGCAATGAGGACGACGCAGTCGAGCATGGAAAAGCGGAACCAATGCGTCATCTTCCTGCGTGAATTGTGCATATTGCTTTTAGTCCTGCTACATAGAAGCCGGCCGTCGCGGATCGCAACGCAATCGCCTATTAGACGACCCGGGTAGGCAATTCGTTCCCACCGGCCATTCATAAATTTGCACTGATGCATGCCAGCCCGCTACAATGCGCGACGTCAGAATTCGTAAGCGGCGTACACAAAAACGCGCGACGAACGGGTTCGCCAAACAGAAGCCTTTTGATGTGCTTCTGAGATGACGGGAGCCCGACGTCGGAATCACAGGCGAGGGAGGCCGGCCATGTTGACCTTTTTTGGACGACGGCGGCGATTCTGCGACGGTATCTCGCGGCGCGATTTTCTCCGCGTCGGCGCGCTCTCGGTCGGCGGACTCACAATGGCTGACCTGCTCCGCCGGCAGGCCGCGGCGGCGGCAGGGCCCGCGCCAGGCAAGAGCGTGATCATGGTCTTCTTGCATGGCGGACCGTCGCACCTGGACATGTACGACATGAAGCCGCGCGCCCCGGCCGAATTCCGCGGCGAGTTCCAGCCGATCGCCAGCAACGTCCCCGGCATGGACTGCTGCGAGCTGATGCCACGCCAGGCGCAGATCATGGATCGGCTGGCCATCTTGCGCGGTTTGCACTTCGTCGAAGAGCATAGCGCGCACTCGTTGTGGACCGGATTTCCCGAGCGCGTCAATCGTCCGGCATTCGGCTCGGTGGTCAGTTACTTGAAGGGGCGCCAGGATGGTTTGCCGCCGTACGTCAGCTTGATGAATCAGCCCCTTTCGGAAAACCCCGCGTATTGCGGCACCGCGCACCGCCCGTTCGTCACCAGCGGGCCCGGCCTGGATGATCTCAGCCTGACCGCGGGCATCTCGCTCGACCGGTTGCGCAACCGCAAGCAATTGCTCGGTAGTCTCGACACGATTCGCCGCGATGTCGATTATCGCGGCGCACTCGCCGGCCTGGATACCTACACGGTGCGGGCACTCGACATGGTCGCCTCGAGCAAAAGCCGCGAGGCCTTCGACGTCGAGCAAGAACCCACCGTGGTGCGCGAAAAATACGGCAAGGAAAACGAAGATTTCCTGCGTGCCCGCCGCCTGGTCGAATCGGGCATCTCGGTCGTGACGCTGGTCGTTGGCGGCTGGGATACGCACAGCGACAATTTCAATTCCATGCGCCGCCTGTTGCCACGATTGGATCAAGGCGTCCATGCGCTGGTGACCGATCTCGACGAGCGCGGACTATCGCGCGATGTAGCCGTGGTGGTGTGGGGCGAGTTCGGCCGCACGCCGCGCGTCAATGCCACGGCCGGCCGGGACCATTGGCCGCGCGCCGGCTTTGCACTCTTGGCCGGCGGCAAATTCCAGAAGGGACAGATCATCGGCGAGACCGATCGGCGCGGCGAGTCCCCCGTCGGCCTGTCGATGAATTCCAGCCACGTGTTGACCAGCCTGTATCAGCACCTGGGCATCGACCCGGCGCTAACGATCCCCGATCACAATGGCCGACCGACTTACCTGCTCGACCAGCGCGATCCGGTGCCAGGCTTGATCTAACGGCGCGAACTCGACGGTAACTTCACAATATCGCCGGGCGCCGCGCGTACAGGCTCAATTCTGCCCCTGCGAAGGACGCGGAATGCGGCTGCGCGGCCCGCGTGTGCTGGGGCTGATGTGGCTCGATCGCGAGCGGCTCGTTGACGAGCTTTTCGTCGGCGCGGTTTTAACGACCTGTGGCGTCACCTGCAGCGGCGGCCGACTGGGATTCATTTCCGTCAGCAGCACTTCCACGGCGCGCAACAAATCCTCGCCGTACAGATTGCGATAGCGGATGATCCCCTTGGCATCGATCACGTAATTGGATGGGCAGACCTGCACATTCCAGCGGGTGCTGATCGGTCCCTTCGGCCCGTCCCAGATGCACGGCCAAGTCACCTTTTTCAGCGAGACCGTGGTGCGTCCTTTCTCCAGCGGATCGACGTTGATCCCCAGGATTCGAAAGGGATCGTTCTTGTAGATCCTCAAGAACTCCTGGTGATGCGCATAAAGCTCGCGGGCCTTTTCGAAGGCATCGGTGTAGAAATCAAGAACTACGACGTTGCCGCGGAAATCGCTCAGCTTGGCACCGTGGCCGTCGAAGTCCTTCCCTTTAATTTCCTGGGCCTTCTTACCGACGATCAGATGCTCAACCTCAAACAGCATGGGATCGGCGATGTCACCGATCGTTTTGTCACCGATCGGCACATCGGCGTATTGACTGTTGAGTCGCTTGAGCAGCGTTACGACCTTGGCCTCGGCCGATTTGTCGACGCCCGTGAGACCATCAACCTGATGCGCAACGAGCGCCAGCGTGGCAATCCCTTTGACTTCGCGATGGGGGCTTTGCGAACTGAGCTTGGTCAGAAAATCCTTCACGTCGGCCGGTTCACTCTTAATTAACAGGATCGCCACGTCACCTAGCTTTTCGTCTTCGACGTGGTCTTCGAGCAAACGCGATTCAACCGTCTTCAGGATCTGTCCGGCATGCGGTTTATCGAGGGTCGATAACTCACAGGCCGAAGCCAGCGCTTCGAGCGCAATCTTGTCCTTGCGATGTTGATCGGCCAAGGTAAGCAGCTTCTGCATATAAGCAACGACCGGGCTATGCGCTTTGGCCCTGCCCCGCTCCACTTCACTCCCGGCGCTGCGCATGCTCTTGACGTACTTCACGTATTCGTCCGTGAACCCTTTCAGCACGTCGCCGACCAGAGAATTGACAGCCGGCTTACCCCCCGGCGCCGGGAGTGGCTTCAACTCCGACGTCTGCTGCGGCAGACATTGGTCGATGACGCTGATGTGACAGGCAAACGCCAGATTCCCTTCCTCGTGCATGATCCACGAGTTCACGCCGATCACTTCGCCTCGCGCATTCAACAGCGGACCGCCACTATTGCCGTGCGTGATCGGCGCCGTGGTCTGTATCCAGCGGCCATCCTCGGCTAGGTCCGCGAATTCGCGAATGCCGTCCGGAATATCCTCGTAGCCGCGAATCGCGCTGACAATGCCTGTCGTCACCGTAAAGGCATAGCCCTTGGGATGGCCGATCGCGACGACGTCGTCTCCCTGCTGCGGATCAGCGCCGTGAGCAAGCGTAAGGACCGTGAGCGGATTGGGCGGATTTTTGAGGTGTACGACGGCCAAATCGTGCTTCGCATCGGCCAGATAATAGCCGTCGATATCACATTCGCTGCCGTCTTTGAACTGAGCCGTGGCCTTGGTCGCGTGCTCGATCACGTGGTGATTGGTCAGCACGCGGCCGCTGGCATCAATCAGGAAACCACTGCCAAACGCCTCTTTGCGGCCCGTGGCATCAAAAACGTTAATCAGCACGATCCCACCCCCCACGCGATCGATGATCTCGCGCGTTCCCCCCTTGGCCAATGAACGAGAGTCATCGTTAGCGCTGCCGTTCCCAGGCGATGTGGGCTGCGCGGGCGCGGCACCGGGTTGTCCCGACGCAGCACCAGGTTGTGTGGCCCCCGGCTGTCCCGGCTGACCACTACCAGGCTGCCCCATTCCGGGCGGCATGCCAGGGCGCATCGATCCCGGACGCATTGCGTGCCTTCCCCCCATCGGCATCCCCGGTCGCATACCATTCATCGGCATGCCCGGCGGCATCGCCCCGGGTGGCATTCCATTCGGTGGCATCCCGTTTGGTGGCACAGCGCCGGGAGGATATCCGTTCTGAGGTACAGCGACAAAATCTCCGGGGGGCGCCTGCGTGGTGTTCGTCTCGGGTGTCGCTTGTGACGGCGCATTGCCGGCTGCCGTTTCAGGAATCGACGCGTTAGTCGTTGGGCTGGCGTTCTGAGAAGCTGACTGCTGCACCGGTTGCGCGATTGGCTGCGCGGCCGGTTGAATAACCGCGGGTACAGCGGCAGGTACTGGGCTAACGACCTGCGCGCCCACAGACTGACCAACCAGCGGAGTCGGTGGTGCCGTCGCCGCGATCTGCGTCGGCTGGCTGGTTCGATTCAAGACGACAAACAACACGGCGATCAACAGCCCCATGCAGACACCGACGCCCCCCAGAATCAAGGGAAGCGTCAACTTCGAATGCATCGGCGACTGCGGTACCGTCTGCGAGGGCGTAGGGCGCGGCGCAAGCGGACTTTCGAATGACGCCGATAAGTCGACCACCGGCGCTCGCGGCGGGCCAGCCACCGGGCGCGAAGGTCGCGCACCGGACGATTGCGAAGATTTTGGCGACGATGCCGGTTTGCCAACCGGGGCGTCGGCCGGTCGTGGCCGCGCCGAGGGTGGACGCGTCGATGGCGTCTCGGTTGATGCTGGCCGCGACTTCGACGTTGGGGGGGCTGCCGAACTTGGGCGTGCCGCGGGCAAAGTGCCGGTCGCAGGCGCCTGCACCCGCACCGGTTCCTTGCAATGCGGACAGGCGACGCGCCGCCCCACCCACTCGGCCTTCTTGATGCCGATGCGTTGCTGACAGCTTGGGCAGCGGATCGCGAAAGGAACGAACGCCTCTTGCGAATCGGAACTCGCGTCCGACATGTCACGCCCCTCAGGCCGACCGGAATCAATGGCCTCGCGCGGACACCGCAACCCACGGTGCCACCAGTGGCATCGAGTGTAATGCGTCTAGGACCGCCGGGCAAATACTTTCGTGTGTAACAATTAGCGATCTACTACAGCGCCGACGAGTATCTGCCGCCGATCCTCACGGCCCCTCCGACACGCGATCGGGACTAGTGATTTCCCACCGCAAGACGCACTTCGCGTCACCCCCTGAAATTGGATCCACCGTGGCATCGGGATCGCGCCACAAACTGCCGAGCATCAGTTCACGGTCATCGATCGTATAAAGAAATGGCCGTTGCATGGCAGGGTCAATCGGCCCATCGGCCAGGTACGTTGGCACAAGGTTGTCTAGTGTGGCCGGCAGCGATTTGTGCTCAAGCCGATAACGAGCCAGGGCGACGGCCACGATCCCCAACTGATTCACAATCGTCGCGCGTGCCTCGGCTCGAATCGCGGCCAGTGCGGGGTCTGGGTTTGCAAAGAGTTGCAACACTGGGTCGTCCGGAAAGCTGCCCTGTATTCGAGGCATATCGCCGATGATTTGCAGGCCCTCCGCCAGCGGCAACGTGGCCGTAGCAATGCCATGTTCGCTAAAAGGCAAATACTTCAACATCCTTGGGGGGGTATCAAAACTCACCAGAAAATCTTCGGCGCGAGCAAGCACCCCGTTTTTTGAACCGCGCTGCGGATCCATGTTTAGCGGATCCCGGATAGCCTCGATGGCGACAACCCGCTCGCCCCACAGTGCGAGCTTCGTCCCTTCGTGAAAATCGGTTTGTTCCAGTTCGGATTGCAAAGAGGCGAGATCCGCCGACGAAAAATTTCCGTCCGCGACCATCAAAGAGATCGCTCGCACGATCCTCTGATGTGCAACTGTTCTAAGAAGTTGCGAGGCTAGGAGCGGTTCGGTCCCCAAAGAATTCACCGTACGTAATGCGGCCACCAACGAACCCGTTGCGGCCGTGAAGTCATCGAGCCGTGCGAAATCGTACGCCTCGAGAATCAGGTAGTTCGCAATCTCCGACACCTGAGAGACGTGAGGGATCAAGGCATTCAGCCCGTCCTCGAACCGCACCGCGTATCGGGCCGCGCCGCCGAGACGAGAGGCTTCGTGCCATCGTTCACGGTAAGAGGCAATCGCCGCAAGGAATGCTTCGGCATCCCGTTGACCGCTGCCACGGCTCGGCGAGCCGTGGCAGCACCAATTCCTGATCGACGATTTCCAACTTTTGCGCGGCAGCCGTGACTTCGATCGCCCAAACCTTTTCGTCGCACGCGTACAGATCGGTGGTGTTGGCCTGCGCGACCGGCCGCTCGTAAATCGCGTCGAGATCAGCCGCCGTGACAGGCTCGCCACGCGCTCGAAGTGCGTTCAGCGCTTCGTTAACGGCGCGATTCTGCCACTGCGCGCGAAGAAACGGAAATGCGATCGCCGGCGCCAACGCAGCGGTCGCCAGCAAAACAGCGCGGCGAGAAAAGCAACTGCTGAGCAGATAACGAATCGCTGTTGCGCCTCGAGTCATTCATCCGGCCCCGGTCGACCATTCGTACGGCTGGGCAGAATCTAGCTGACACGCTGCGCGCATGCCAGTTCGTGTTGCATTACTCCTCAGACCGGCGAGAGTCGCGCGCTGTTCCAGGCCCGCCCAGGAGCGGCACGAATCGGCAGTTCGTCAGCGACGTCCGGCGCAGTTTGCCGCCGACCAATTCCAGGCGTTCCAGCACCTGGCTCGTCGGTCCGCCCAGGGGGATGACCAGCGTCCCCCCGTCGGCCAATTGGTCGATCAGCGCCGGCGGGCATACGGCCGTGGCCGCCGCCACCAGGATGGCGCGATAGGGCGCTTCCTCCGCCCATCCCAACGTTCCGTCTCCGACGACCAGCTTTACGTTCTGATAGCCCAGCTCGGTCAACACGCGCCCGGCCCGGGCTGACAGCTCGGCATGAATCTCGATCGAGACGACCCGCGCGGCCAGTTCGGCTAGGATCGCCGTCTGATAGCCGCTGCCGGTACCGATATCAAGCACTGTTTCGTCACCGCGCAACCGCAAGGCTTCGGTCATCATGGCCACGATCACCGGCTGGCTGATCGTCTGACCGCACTCGATAGGAAGCGCGCGGTCGGCGTACGCGTCCTGCGGCTGGGGAACATCGACAAACCGCTCGCGCGGCACACGCCCCATCGCCTCCAGGACCCGACGATCGCTGATCCCGTGGCGCTGCAATTGCTCGCGCACCATGCGCAGGCGGGCCAGTTCCACTTCGGCCGACGATTCCATGACAGCGAGCTTTACACGTTTAGCGCGGCACAGGCTGCGCAAGAGATGCCGGCGGGGGCGCGGCGTTCGCGCTCGCGCGCCAGTCGACTACGTGCAATTCTACGGTGCGCCGGCCGCGAAATTCATTGATTACCGGACGGAAGGCGACGGATAGGGGAGTCGGACAGTTGGCAATTGCCTCGGCCCAGTCGCCGCCGCCGAAGGCCACGCCGCGCAGCGTGGTCTTGTGTTGCGTTAGCTTGAGCGACAGATGCCGCTCGCCTCCGCCTATCTTTTTTGGCGGCTCGGCCAGCGTGACGTCCGTCGCGCACAGCATGGGGCGTGGGTTGGAGTTGCCAAAAGGCGCCAGCCGCTCGATCTGGTCCACGGCCTGCAGCGTCAACTCCGAGAGGAACACCTCGGCATCGATCGTAATCTCGGCCTGTCGCTGCTCGTGAGAAATGTTCTCGGCGGCATGCTCGCAAAAATCGGCGCGAAACGCTTCGAGATTCTGCTCCTCGATTTTCAAGCCGGCCGCCGCGGCATGCCCGCCGTGCGTCAGCAAGTGCGACGAGCAGGCCGTTAGCGCGCGGCAAACATCGAAGCCCGGAATGCTGCGTGCCGAGCCAGTGCCGGGCTTTTGTCCCATCTCGTCAAAGGCAACCATCACGACAGGCCGATGGTGACGATCAACCAGGCGGCCCGCCACGATGCCGATCACGCCGGGGTGCCACCCTCGCGCGGCTAGCACCAGGGCCGAGTCCTGCCCGGCGTCGAATTGCTGCTGTGCCTGCGCCCCGGCCGCCAGCAGAATGCTCCGTTCCAGGCTTTGCCGACTGCCGTTGAGTTGATCGATGTACTCGGCCAGCATGTCGGCCCGTTCGGTCGATTGCGTCATTAGCAATTCGACCGCCAATTGTGCCTGCCCCAGTCGACCGGCGGCATTCAGACGTGGCGCCAGGGCAAAGGCGATGTCCTCGGCATTGAGCCGCGGCTTGCGATCCAACTCGGCACGCCGCATCAACGCCGCTATGCCCAGCACCGGCCGATCGCGCAGCGCCGCCAAACCATGCTGCACCAGCACGCGGTTTTCGTCCACCAACGGCACGACGTCGGCCACGGTCGCGAGTGCCGCCAGCCCGAGCGCTGAGAGCAGAAAGTTGCGCATCCGCTCGTTGACCTTCGGACCGCCCGCGGCTTGTTTAGAGACCAGCCAGGCAAGCTTGAAAGCCACGCCCGCGCCACTCAATCCGGCAAAGGGATAGGCGTGCCCCGGCAATTGCGGGTGGACGATCGCCGTCGCGTCGGGCAGGGCAACACCCGGCTGATGATGGTCCGTGATGATCAGGTCGACCCCCAGCTCGCGCGCCGCTTGTGCTTCGACGACGCTAGCGATACCGCAATCGACCGTGATCACGAGCTTGGCCCCTTGCTTGGCCAAGGTCGCCAAGGCTTCACAGTTCAGGCCATAGCCCTCTTCCAAACGGTGCGGCACGTAGTAGCCGACGTTCGCGCCGAGCAACGTCAGGCATTGCCACAGCAAGCTGGTGGCGGTCATACCGTCGACGTCGTAATCGCCGTAAACAACGATCCGCTGTTTGGCCGCTATTGCGCGCAAGATATGTTCGGCCGCCGCCGTGGCGCCCGGCAACAGCTCGGGATCGCGTAGCGACGTCAAGCGCGGCTCGAGAAAGTTCTGCGCCGCGGCCGGATCGGCCAGTCCTCGCGCGACCAGCAGTCGGGCTACGACCGGTGGCACGCGGGCCGCGCGCTCCAGGGCGCGGATCCGCTCGATGTCATGTGAATGAATGCGCCACAGCTTCGACATATCATCCTGACAAGCGCGCAAGAATGGCGGTTATCCGCCCGACGCCGTGACTAGAAATCATAGCGGCGGATCACGGCCGCCCGAATCGGTCCGTCTCGCGTTGGGCCGGCAATTGGTCGTTGCAGCCCGTCCTGCCTTGGGAGGATCACCCCTGTCTCGGAGTTTCCCACCTCTGAGGAATTGCCCGCCTCGGTGGACTCCTTACAACAGAATTCCTTGCAACGTTGTAAGCGGGGCTCCCGCCTCACAGGGTTAATGGCCTCACAGGACCACGACCTTTGCCGGCCTAATGCGTTTTCTCCTTCCAGGTGCCCTAACGCTTTTTCTTTTCCAGGTGCAGCGTGTGCTTACGCAGGCGGGGCGAATACTTCATCAGCTTCAGTTTCTCGCCGCCGGTTCGCCGCCGTATCGTATAATTCAGGTCGCCGGTTTCCTCGCAGGCGAGAAACACAACTTCGACCTTTTTCTTGCTCTTCGCCATCGGATCACTCGTCTCCCAAAATCGACTCAGGCGTATTTGGCTCTCGTTCGGGCCCTGATTCTAACCGCTCGGGGCCATCTTCTGCCAGCCCTAGGAGTTAAGGTCGGCCGATGGCCGGCATTTCCTTGCATAACGTGGCCTATCGTGTACGGTAAGTAGCTGGGGCGTTGCGCTTAAATGCGGGGGGCGTGCCGGCGCTTTGCGACCTCGGCCCGAGGCGATTTTTGGCTGTCTAATTGGCCTGCGGCATTGCCACCGCGCGGCATGACAGTCACCAGCGGACTGTCCGCTGGCGGGCTTAGGCGAGTGAGAACTAAGCATGGTCGATCAGCCATCGCCGAATGAGAACGCAGGGCGTGCTGCCCCGACGGCGAGCGCTTCTCCGGCCGTCGCCAGGCTGGTTGAAGCCACCCCCCACAAACCCGAAGCCAACCCTGGCAAACCCGTTGGCGCTGTTCCGGCCACTCCCGGCAAAACTGCTGCTGCCATCCCCAAGGGAACGGCACCGGTGAGCGCCGCGGCAGCTGGCAAAGCAACACCGGTCAAAGCAGCGGCTGGCGACGCGGCGAAGGACGCTACCGCCGTCGCCGACCCGGGCCTTGAAGAGCGTGGCGGACGACTCGACTGGATGACCGTCGTTCCCAGTTGGCTCGTCAGCCTGATCGTACACATGACGCTGCTCTTCGCGCTGGCGCTCGTGGTCGATCCCGCGAAAGTCGTCCAACACGTCGCCGACCTGGTAGCAACCGATGCCGAGGTGGGCCAGAACCTCGACCAGATCACCACGGCCGACCTGCCCCCAGGCGCCACCGATCTAGGGCAAACCGAAGGGCTAGCCGACGCGATCACGTTCTCGCCCGACGCCGACGGCACGGATATCAGCACATTGAACGAACTACCTGCCGCACCAGGCGGACCGCTCGACACCACCGACATCGGTCTGGCCGGCGTGCAGGTGATGGACCTGGGCAAGGCACTTGGCTCGGCCGGCGGCGGTGGCGGCGCTGGTGGCGCGGCGGGGGGCGAAGGACTCGAAGGGCGCGGCGACGCGGCGCGCAAGGCACTCGCCATGGAACGCGGCGGATCCGAGGCCAGCGAAAACGCGGTCGGCATGGCGCTGAACTGGATCGCCATCCATCAAAACCCTGACGGCGGCTGGAACTTCAACCATCGCAAAGGCCCCTGCCAAGGCCGTTGTGGCAACGCAGGGAAAATGGAGAACAGCGAGATCGCCGCGACCGCGATCGCGCTGCTCCCGTTCCTCGGCGCAGGCCAGACACACCTACAAGGCAACTACAAGAAAAACGTCCAGGCAGGACTTTACTACCTGGTCAATCACATGAAGGTTGGCCCCGACGGCGGAGACCTGTCTTACGACCAGGGAGTGATGTACGGTCACGGCCTGGCCTCGATCGCACTCTGCGAAGCCTATGGCATGACCAAGGACACCGGCCTGGCCGAGCCGGCGCAACTTGCCGTGAATTTCATCGTCTATGCGCAAGATGAAGTCGGCGGCGGCTGGCGATACACGCCGAAACAAGCCGGCGACACCTCGGTGCTCGGCTGGCAATTAATGGCGCTTAAGAGCGCCCACATGGCCTACCTGAACGTGCCGCCGAAGACGATCAAGGGGGCAGTGAATTTCTTGAACTCGGTGCAGGGCGAAAGCGGCGCCACGTACGGCTACGTTAATCCCGGCAAGGGGCCGGCCACCACGGCCATCGGCCTGCTGTGCCGCATGTACCTGGGCTGGAAACATGACGAGCCGGCACTGGGGCGCGGCATCGAGATGCTCTCGGCCCACGGCCCGTCCCCCAACAACATGTATTTCAACTATTACGCCACGCAGGTCATGCACCACTACGAAGGAGAAGAGTGGACCAAGTGGAACGCCAAGATGCGCGACTTTCTGGTGAACTCGCAAGGTCGCCAAGGGCATGAGCGCGGCAGTTGGTATCTGGGGGGGGACCACAGCTCCGAAGCCGGCGGCCGTTTGTACACGACCGCCATGTGCGCAATGACGCTCGAAGTCTATTACCGTCACCTGCCGATCTATCGCAAAGACAGCACGATGGAAGATTTCGACGAATAGTCAACCAGCGATCCGCAGCTTGCACAGATTCCGCAGATGAATTGAAAAGACGGGTAGCCACCGAGCACACCGAGGCCGCCGATTTTTTTAATCTGCGTCCACCTGCGAAATCTGCGGACCATCTACCTCCGCAGCGAGTGAGGCCAGCCCCACGCCCTCCTGGCACAAAAAAAGCGTTGACAAGCTCGCCGCCCATTACTATGTTACGCATAGTATGTAACACAAAGCCAAGAGGCACGGGACATGCGAATCGAACGCGAGCTGATGCGCGGCGCCGGACCGGTCGCGGTCCTCAAGCTCCTCGAAGGAGGCGCGAAGTACGGCTACGAACTGATCGAAACGCTGGCCCGATCTTCCGACGGCGTGCTCGACATGGGGCAGGCGACTCTCTATCCGCTGCTGTACAACCTCGAAGCCCAAGGGCTGGTCAAGGCCGAGTGGCGCGAGTCGCCGTCGGCACGTCAGCGGAAGTATTACGCCCTGACCGCCAACGGAAAGAAGCGGCTCGCCCACGACGTCGAGCAATGGCGCGCCGTGGCTCGCGCGATGCAAGGGTTGGGCGTTTTGCAACCCGGCCTCGGCGGCGCAACAGCGTAAGGGGCACCGGTCATGCGCAACCGATACGATACCACACCGCCGGCTTCGTGGCTCGCGCGGGCGCGCTACACTCCGCTCGCCGACGCGTTGAGAGGAGAGCTCTCGGCGCAGCTCGATCCGCGCACGTTAATCGCCGCAGCCAGACTGCCGGCACCGTTGGCGGAGTTGATCTATACCGTCGTTCGTCGCACCCGGCTGTGGCGCCGCGAAAAGGTTGACGTTACGCGCGAACTGATCGCGCACTTCACAGATGGCTTGGAGACGGGCCTGCGCGCCGAGCGATTGGTCGCCGACTTCGGCCCCCCCGAAACAATGGCACGACTAATCCGGCGCGGCAAGATCCGCAATCGCACCTGGATTTGGCACTGCGGACGAATGTTCTTACGAGCGAGTGGCGTCACGCTGCTTACTTTTACCGTAGTGTATGCGGTGCTTGCCGCACGATTCTATTTCAGTGCCCCCACCATGGCTCGCAACTACTGGCTCGAAGCCAATCAGGCGCGCGAGACGGCTGACGCCGCCTGGCCGCTCTATCGCGAGGCTCTTGTCAAGCTCGGCGATCCGCGCGACCAACAGCAGCATCCACGCGTCGAGGGCGGATGGTTCGAGGAAGGCCCAGGCGGAGCCCATCGCACGGCACTGGCCGACGCTGTCAAGCGACAACAAAAATCGATTGAGCTGACTCGCGCCGGGGCAAAGAAACCGCGTCTTGGATTCCTGATCGGTGATCCCGCCGATCATAACTTCTATCGCGCGGCGCAAGCTGATTGGCTTCTCGGCAACGAGACTCCGCCGGCCACAGAAAACCAGCCGCTGATCAATGCGATTCTTAGCGCTCCGCAGCAGATACGTGACCTGGCTCGCCTGCTCGTGGCCGATGCCTATGTGGCGGCCGAAGCGGCTGACGGCAGTCGCGTCGTCGATGATTACACGGCGATTTTGGCGCTCAGTGAGCAACTCCATCAGCCTCACAGTTTTCTTGTCGATCAATTGATCTCGCTGGCCATTTTCGGCAGCGCGCTTGAGAATCTCGATCGGCTCTTGGCCGATAGCGCCGGCTGCCTGACAGACGATCAATTGCGCACGCTCGCCCACCGCATTGCCGCTTACCGCGGCGGTAGAATTACCGTCGATTTCTCTGCCGAACGGGCACTGTTCGACGATATACTGCAGCGTGCCTACACCGACGACGGCCATGGTGACGGCCGCCTAACCGCACAGGGACTCAACGTTGTTGGCGACCTCGCCGGGGCGTCGACAGCGGACGATGTCTCGCCTTCCCTATTACTGTTTGGACCTGGCATGTCAGCGGTGATTGCCGGCCGCGCCGAGTCGCGGGCAATGGCTGCCCGATTCTTAGACGAGATCCAGGCAGCATACGAAGGTCCTCCCTGGCTTTGGGATGCTGAAAAGACCCAAGCTCCCGAAAAATGGCTGAAGGAGATCGCCCAAGGCCCCCTTGGTTTTCGTTACCTGTTTCCCGCCATGCACCTGCCAGGAACGGCACACGCACGCTGCGCAGCCGAACGCATGATTCAATGCCGCGACGCGACCGAAACGGTTATTGCGCTGGTGCTGTGGCACCGTCGAAACGGCGCCTGGCCGCAAACCCTTGATGAGCTAGTACCTGACTTGCTTCCCGAGGTGCCTACAGACCGTTTCGACGGGAAGCCGCTGCGATATACCATCCGCGCGGGCCAACCGATCCTGTACAGCATCGGCATCGATCGCGACGACGACGGTGGGCAGCCTACGAAGTCTTCGAATCGCACGCTCCCCGCATCCTACGGACCCGTCGCAGCCGGCGCCTCTCAAAGAGTCGAAGACGGCGACTGGATTCTTTGGCCGCCCGAATCAAAAGCAGTAACCGCTACTCGCGATGATGCGCCGCCGGTAGACCGCGACGAGTAATTCACAATCGATGGCATTCGGTGAGAAACGTTCGCCATGTCTGAAGCCTACGATCTGACACCGCCGACGTCCTGGTGGGGGCGTGCCCGGTTTACGCCCGTCGTCGATGCCTTGCGCGGTCAGCTCTCCGCGCGGCTCGATCCTCGCACCTTAATCGCCGCAGCGGATTTGCCGACCCCGCTGCCGGAGTTGATTTACGCGGTCGTTCGGGGCGCCAGATTATCGCGTCCCGAGAAAGTCGCTCTCACCCATGAACTGATTGCTCAGTTTACGGCCGGGCTCGCGGCCGGAGGTACTGCCGAGCAACTTACCATCGATTTCGGTACTGCCGAGCGAGCTGCGCAGTTGATCCGCAGCAATAAGCTGAGAAACGCACCTCTCGACTGGCAAGCCGCGCAATTGCCGGCGACGCTCGCCGAGTTGATCGGGACCATTGTCCACCGCGCGCGATTGTGGCGCGGCGAAAAATTAGACGTCACGCGCGAGCTCGTCGCACACTTTGCCGACGGCCTGGCTGCAGGAAGCACGGCCGATCAACTAGCCGCCGATTTCGGTCCGGTGGACCAGGCGGCACGTTTGATCCGCCGCGGTAAGATTCGCAATCGCCCCTACCTGTGGCACGCGGCTCGTTTTCTGGTGCGTACCGTCATGATTACAACGCTCGCGTGCATCGTGATCTACTCGCTCTTGGCCGCGCGGCTCTATTTCAGCACGCCCAGAATCGAGCGCAACTTTTGGATCGAGGCAAACACCGCCCGCGACGTACCTGACGTCGACGCCGGCTGGCCGCTCTATCGCCACGCGATCGTCGCGCTCGGTAGTTACGAAGATCGCAAGGCAACGCCAATGAAATTTCAATGGCTGCGCGCCGGACGACAAGGAAAGCACTGGGACCAAGTCGTCGCGTTCGTCGCAAGCCATCCGGCGGCCGCAAACCTCGCTCGCGAAGGGGCTCAGAAACCTCGGCTTGGCTACCTGCTGGGCGATCCGCGCGATCGCGACTATTTCCGCGAAGCGAAAGCCGATTGGCTTGATTCCGGCAAGGCGCCCGTGGCCAACGACAACGCTAACTTCATCAGTGTCATTCTGATGGGCGTACAAGAGTTGCGAGGCATCGCGCAGTTGTTGGTGGCCGACGCGCAAGTCGCTGCCGCCAAAGGGGACGGCAAACGTACCGCTAAAGGCCTGCACGCAGCGCTCGCCCTGAGCGATCAGATTTATCAGCCGCACAGTTTCCTGGTCGAGCAGATGGTCTCCTTCGCCTGTTTCGGCATGGCGCTCGAGGCGCTGGAAGTGATACTGGCCGATACGCCCGACGTTTTGACCGACAGTCAGCTTCGTGATCTGGCTCACCATATCGCGGCTTATCGCGCAGGAAATATCACTCTCGATTTCACAGCCGAACGTGCGGTGATCGGTGACATACTGCAGCGAGCCTACACCGACGATGGTCACGGCAACGGTCGCATTACGGCCGCTGGGCTATCTCTGGCCGAACGATGGAAATACAACTATGCACAGCCAATGCCCGGTAATAAGGATGACGCCCTGCTATGGCTGGCTGGACCAGGCATCTCGGCAGTCGTTGCCGGGCGCGCGGAAACTCGCGAGTTCATGCGCGGGTTCCTTGACCGGGCGATCGCCGCGCACCAAGGCCCACCCTGGCAATGGGACAGTACTGCAATCGAAGCCGCCGACCACGAATTCCGTGCGGCCATCGCGACGCCGCTCGGCAAGGTGCGTTATTTATTTCCGAACCTGATGATGCCCGGGATAATGTCGACTTTTAGCGATGTCGAGCACGCGATTCAGGCTCGCGACGCCGCCGAAGTGGTGATCGCCCTGGTCCTCTTCCATCGCAAAACCGCAACATGGCCAGCGAGCTTGAACGAGTTGGTGCCCGACTTGCTCCCGGCGGTGCCGGCGGATCGGTACGATGGCCAGCCGTTGCGCTATCGACTCCGCGATGGACGGCCCGTCGTTTACAGCATCGGCCCCGATCGGCACGACGACGGTGGTCAATCGACGCCTGACCCGTACAACGCCTTTGCCGGCAATTACGACCCGCCGTCGACAGAGCCGGACGTCCCGCCGCTGGCGACACAACGTTGGGCCAACGAATATGGCGACGCGGTCTTCTGGCCACCAGTGCCACAAAAGTCCGAGGATTGATGACTATTTTGCAGGCGCACCGTCGGGCGGCGTGTCCTGCTTGACGTCGTTTTTTGGGTGAGCCGGCATGATGCCGGAATAAACTCCTGCGATCGACGGGAAGGGTCCTTTGTCGAGCTTGCGCAGCAGCGAACGAATCTCAGCGTGTGCGTCTGCCGTTTGCCGCACTGCCAACAAACGCTTATCACTTTGGCCCGTCGGACTGTGTCCCTCCTTTTTTGCCTCAAATGTTGTTCCGAAAACCGCGCCGTCGCCCCCCTGCCCTTGCCAGCTGTTGGGCATCACCAGTGTTGTGACGGCCTGCTTCGCCTCGTCCGCGCTCAAGTACTGCAGTTGATAGATTACGAGCGTGGCATCTTGATCGTCGTCTTCGTCTTCATCTTCGTCCGTAGCCTGTAAATCGGCATCGGCCGCGTCGGCTTTCTCATCTTTCGGCAGCACGAACTGTAGTTCTTCCAGCAACGTGTGAATCTCCTCGTGCGCGGCAAACGTCTGTGAGATGACAAGCAGATCTCGATACGCTTTGATCGTTCCTGATCCGCCGCTGGTGTCCCACGACTTCGGCTGCACGGTGCCAGTAAGCAGGTCAGTCAGTTGCGCGGTCCGGCGGACCTTATCTTGGTTACCGACAATGTCGCGCACTCGGTACACTTCCGTAGAGAGTATCGTCGCGGCTTTTTCCTTGCTCGTAATCAACAGGATCTGGTCAACGATCGCAAAAGTTAGATCAAGCTCGTCAAGAATCAAGTGGAGCGAACTCCGTAGGCTGATCCCCTTCAGACTTTTCGTGATCGGCACCGCCGGATCGACCGCGGCGTCGGCCAACCCCTTACTATCGAGTTGCAGCTCGATCTCGTGTTTTGACTTGATATAGTCGACGACATCTGAAAGAGGAGTATCGGCAAACTCAAGCTCCGTATTGTTATTGAGTTCGCGCTCGATCTTTTCATCTTGGGCATCGACGAACCTGAGCGGACGTCCCGGTTGTGCCGAAGCCAGCCCGGCCCCAACGAAAACCAGCGCAGCAGCCAACGCAAGAATTCGCGACATAATAGCCTCCCCTTGTCTAGGAATTCAGAAAAGTGAATTCACACCGCAACGCGAACGCGTGATTCGTGGCCCCGCGGTTCCGGCGCTCGGGCTCACGACGCGCATCCTAACGATTCGGCGAGAGGACTTCAATAAATTTCGCACGAGCGCTGTGTGCCGACCAGCGCCGTCGGCGCTGCCGCTACGCTTTCGAAATGCTCCGGCCTCACAGAGGCCGGCTACAGAGGACTACGTCACCGCACGGTAACTGGCCGAACTGTCACTTTTTCACTTTCGACTTCCAATGGTGTAATCAACAGCAGCTGTCGGAAGCTGTGTTTCACCGGCGTGCCGGTCGCCGGTGCCTGGCCACCCGCTGGGACGGCATGCTCTTGCGTCTGCCCGGCGCAGACCATTGTTTCGCCCAATCGCCCGACAAAGCCTGTGGCGAACTCCGTCACTTTCAGGGCAGGTATCTTCATGCCGCCGGTGGTCACGGCATGGCTTTCGTCGAGAGTCGAGAAGCCAACCCGAATGTTGAGGCGCACGCGATTATCGGTCAAAGCCTGGGCGACGACTTCGGCGCTCGTGCCATAGAACTTCATCGCAACGTTCTTGGCGGCGGCGTCCGCCGGAACGGGAAATTCACCCCCCGTGCGAATCGAGGCCGGCACGCCATTCTCGACGATCATATTCGGGGCACACAGCGACGTGGCAAGCCCCTGCTTCTCAAGTGCATCGAGCAGGGCGAAGAATGGGTGATTCGCCGGCAGGCCGCTGCAGGTCATGATTTTTCCGGCGCCCTGTGTGACAGTAGGATCATCCAGTTTCAACTTGTCGATGGGCACCTTCAGTTCGGTCGCTTTCGTTTGATCAGTGCCGTCAGGCGTACGAAATCCGAAGCCCACCTTGTGCAAGAGCGTGACATCGACATCCACGATGCGAATCTTCAACTGAATGGGGGATACAACGCCCGCCTGCACTCGCAGGCTGTCCAACTCATTTTGGAGCGCGCTGACCTGCGCCTCTTTGGCTTCGACCTGCGCGATGTCAACGACCTTCGGCTCGGCGTCGTCGCCCCGTGCGGCAGAGACCAGCGTCAGAAAACCCAAACTCATCTTCAGCGCGATCCGTCGCATGATCTGCTCCTTTAATCTGTGGATTCCCACGACGTGACAAACTTTAATCGACAAAGACTGCCGGCTGCGGTTCGACCGCTTCCAGGTCGCACGCTTGTGGCGTCACCATGATCAGCTTCCGGTAGACGTGCGTCGGTGCGTTCGCGTCATCTTCGTCCTGCGCAGGATCGAAGACGAAGCGCAGCCGTCGGTGCAGGTAGGTGTCAACACCTGCGATCAGGTCGCGCTCGTCGTACGACGGATGATATGTACGCCGCTCGGCAGTACTCGTGCAAATCAACGTCTTCCCAAACTCCGCATCGCGCTCAATCGCGAACTCTTGGCTCTTCAATCCAGGAACGACGTGTTCGCCTTTTCGCAGCGCGATCGACAGATCAATCTCAGAAACTGCGATCCGCACGTTCAATCGGACACGATCCTTCACCAGTGGCCGCGCCGTCAGGTCGATCTTCGTGCCATAGAACTGCATTCTCACGTCGTCGCTTGCAACATCGCCGGCAGCGGGGCCAAGGACGCAAGGGAAGGCGCCGCCGCTCAGGTGCCACGTGGCGCGCCCTGGCTCGCAGCCAAGATTGGCATCGACAATTGACGTTGCCATCTCCTTCGCTTCCAAGTGATCCAGGAAGTCGAAGAACGGATGCTCCGCCGGCAACGCACGACAAAATGCAGATCCATCACGCTCGCCGACGTCGTCACGTTCCTGCAGCCGGGCAGCAATGGCCGAGAGAGTGGCCGCTCTTTGCGGGTCGCTCGAACGCATGCCCAGCTCGATCGCTTCTTCGCGTAGCCGGGTCAGATCGATTTCGACGACATGCACTTTAACCGACATCTGCGCAGCATGGCCCGCCAGCCGTCGCAAATGCTCGACCTCGCTCAACAGTGCAGCGAGCTGCGCCTCTTTGATCTCGAGCCGCTTAAGTATCGTGTCCTGTTTCGAGATGTCCTGATCGGCAACGTCCTCGCCGCGCACCGCGAGACCAGTGCCGAGAAGGAGCACGCTTGCGACAAGGAATCCGCGGATCACGATTATTGTCCCCTCGAACCTTTCGGCGACGGCCTTCACGCCCATGATTTACTGTCCAATGTTGGACTCGCGTCGGGTAAGTACCAAGGTTTGGGGACGGGCGTCAATCACAGCTCGCATTCACGCGACCGAATGCCCCGTGACGAGCCGGCGTTCAGGGGGTGCCCTGCCCCGGTCCACCTAGCGCACCGGTGCGGGTTTTTCGGGCGGCTGCCCTCTTTTGCCTGAATCCGAGCGTCGCTGGCAGCACGGCTAGAAGATCAGTCTCACGAGCAGGCGACCTAGAATTGAAGGATTCGGCCCGCAGCCGCCCCCGCCAGCCAAGCCGCTAGCGGACCGGGCGGCGCCCCGCGGCGCGATTCCTTCCCGACTTCCAGGGGCACCGTTATAGTCTGGAGAAGCTATTCGGGCCAAGACAGAACCGTGGGCAATGGCAGCGATGTTCTCGTGCGGCCTTCGGTTAGCACTATCATCCTCGCGCTGACAAACATGATGAACTCCTTCGATAGCGATCGTTTAGATTTTCGAGTTGCGACAATTCGTCGCGCGATTCTGTTGGCCGTGGCCGTGATGGCTCCCTGTCCTGTCGCTACGCCGGTCCGCGCTGCCGACGATATGGCCGGCTGGCAAGGGATGCGAATCGTCAAGCAAGAGGGCTCGCCGAATCGCGTCTTCGCCGCCGATCTGGCCGGCACCGGCCGCCAGCAGTTGGTCGTGATCAACACGCGCATGTCGCGGCTGGATATCTATCGCTGGGTACCGCCAGCCGAGCGTGAAACGGCTTCGGCCGCGGACGCCGATCGCCCCAACGATCTTCCCAGCGCTCCGGATTGGAAGCGCATTGAACTGTCGCTCGACGAAGTGCCGGCCGACGCGCTGGCCCGCGATATCGACGGCGACGGTAAGCCCGAGCTCCTGATTCTCACGAGCCCATCGAACAAGGTTCTGCTTTACAAGTTGAACGGAACGGACGAATGGAAGAAGACCGCGCACTGGGATCTGCTTCCCGGCGCCACCTCGGGCAAGCACGAACTGTTATTGCTGTGCGAATCCTCGCCGGACGTGTTCGAGCTGTTCGTCAGTTTCGAGCAAGGGATTCAAACCTTGAACCTGCAACCGGGCGCCCGCGCCACCTGGCTCAGCCCGCGCGAACGGCGTGGACGAGTGGAATGGCGTTTCGTCGATCTCGACGGCGACGGCGATCTCGATCTGTGGGAACAATCGCAGCAGCCCAAGCAAACGATTCGTTGGCATGAAAACCGCGACGGCAAGCTGATGTCCGCGCAAACGCTGTACGAGCAAGGTGTGGCCGGCGCGCGAGCGCTGCCGGTCGTCAGCGCCCCGGCCGAACTGTTGTTGCTCGGAGGCGTGCAAGAAGGGTTACTCCGGCGCTACGTCCTGGGACGCGGCGAAGAGAGCGAACTCGGTCGTCAGGAATCTTTGCCGATGCCCAGCGGGCCCAAGGCATTGTGGACCGGCATTCAACTGGCCGGTCATCCGGCGCTCGTGGCTGTCGACTCTACACAACCTCGGTTGCGAGTACAGCCCGTCGGCGACACTGGCTGGCAGGCCGAAGAGACGTTCCCGTTGATTAGCGGAGTACGTGGTCTGGCCGCCGCGCATGCGCAGCCGGGCAAGCTGCTGCTGTGGGTCAAAGACGGAACCGACCTTTATTCGAGCGTCTGGGAAAACAATCGCATGACCTACCCGGTCGCCATGCCGCAATCGGCCGACGTGGCGGATCGCACGATCCTGGCGCTCGGTTCGGTCGGCACCACGGCCTGGTGGGTCCAGCGCGTCGGCGCTGATCTCGATTTGTACGTCTGGGAAAAAGAACAGATGGAGCCCGTCCGCACCCGCTTCACCGGCCAGGGAACGAAGGCTGAGAAGGTGATGTGGCTAGGCGGAAAACGGGTGCTCGTCCAACCCTCTTACAGCAACACGCTGAAACTGGTCTCGGTCGATGACGCAGGCAAGGTCACATCGCGCGAGCCGGCGAACCTGGTGAAAGTCGACCTCAACGAGTTCGGAATCTACAACTATGCCGGCCGGCCGCGGTTGGGCCGTTTGACCGACGGCGTGCTGCAATGGCTTAACGACGACATGCAACCGACCGACCAGGTCATGCTGCCCGACGGACAGAAAATCGCCAGCTTCGTACCCTTGACTGACGGCACCGCCTGGGCCTTGGAGCAGGGAGGCGCATTCGTTCATCAATTGAAGCCCGACGATGCCGGCATCCTGCGAGTGAAGGACAGCATCAAGCCGCCGGGCGGCAGCCAATTGCTGTTCGACTCCGTCCTGGGACTGATGCTCGTCGATCAAGAAAGCGTGATCCGACTCGGCCGCGGACGCCCCTGGGAACTGACCCTTAAGGACAGCTTCGACGGTCGCGTCGGTCGCCCCAGCGGCGTTAAGGAACCGGCCATCCATCGCATCGCCACGACCGACGTCACCGGCGATGGCCAGGAAGACGTTATTCTCTTCGATGACGCGCGTCACCAGGTGACGGTTCTCGGCCGCGGGGAAAAAGGGCTCGTCGCACTGGGCTCGTGGAAAGTCTTCGACGATCGCACCTATCCCTACGGTGGCAAAGAAGAACAACAGATCACCGAGCCGCGCGTTGTGATCGGCCTCGACGCAGACGGCGATCACGTCCAAGACCTGGCCCTGCTCTGCCAGGATCGTTTGATTATTTACATCGCCCGGGAGGCGAACTGATGCTGCGACGTCTTCTCCTCGTTGCTCTGACAACGGTCTCGTTTGTCGCGACCGCACATGCCGGCCAGCAGGTCACGGTCACGCTCGTCGGCGGGGCCAAGATCACGGCCGAACTACTGCGCGAAAACGACCAAGGCATCGTCCTCGACCTGGGGCACGACGTGCTGCAGATCCCGGCCAAACGACTGCTGGGGATCGATCGCGGCGCGAGCCAGGCCGCCGAAGAATCGAATCGCGACCGCGGCATCTTCCTGACAGGACGTGCCGCGCCGGCTGACGTCCCGGAGCTCGCCAAACGCTGCGGCGATTCGGTCGTGATGGTCAAAACCGCCATCGGCCAGGGCAGCGGATTCGTCATCAGCAACAAGGGGCACGTGATCACGAACTATCACGTCGTCGAAGGCGAAACCAAGATCTCGGTGACCTATTTCAAACCGACATCCCAAGGCTATGAAAAGCACGAGCTGAAAAAAGTCCGCATCCTGGCGCTGCAGCCGCTGCGCGACATTGCTCTCCTGCAGCTCGACCTGGCTGAGCTATCGGGCGAGGCGCCCAAGCCGGTGCTGATCGACGACCGTGACGACCTCCGCGTCGGCGACGTCGTGTTTGCCATCGGCAACCCGCTCGGACTGGAACGCACCGTGACGCAGGGGATCGTTAGCTCGACCAGTCGCACGATCGGTCACCTGCGACTGATTCAGACCGACGCCGCAATCAATCCAGGCAACAGCGGCGGTCCGCTATTCAATCTGCGCGGTGAAGTCGTGGGCATCGCCTGTGCCGGCGCCACTTTGTTCGACGGCCTGGCCTTCGGCATTCCGGCCGCCGACCTGATCGAGTTCCTGATCCATCGTGACGCGTATCTGTACGATTCGTCACAGCCGCAAAACGGCATCACGTATCTACCTCCGCCAACGCGTGAAGCGGCAGCCGCAGCAGCCGCGGCGGCGAAAAAAGCGGACAGTGCAAAAAACCAACCGACTGAAACCGGCGCCAGTGCGAAAGGCCAATAATGAAATCTCGACGTTTTACTCGTTACGCAGTTTTGTTTTTGATCGTTGCGTTCGCCGCTCAATTGTCGCGCGCGGCTGAGGCCCTGCAGCCTTCGCACGAATGTCTGCCTGACGAGACGGTTTTCGTCTTGCGCGTGCCCGAGGGGCGCAAGTTTGTCGACGCCTTCCGCGAGCAAACCAAGCTGGGCAGCGTGCTGCTTAGCCAGAAGCGCTTCGAAGGAATCGTCAGCCTGATCCAGGAGCAAGCGGCCGACGGGTTTTCTAAGTTCACGGAGTCGCTCGCCAAGTACAACCTGAAGATCGAAGACTTTCCCAAGCTGTTCAACAAAGAGGTCGGCATCGCGGTGATTGTTGAACCGCGCCGCGACCGCTATCCGTTGGCCGTCGGCCTGGGGTGGGCCGAGCCCGACTCGGATTTGGGTCAACGCCTAATGACGGCGCTCGCCCAATCCCTGGACGAGGAAAAGGATCTGCCGGCCGGCGCCAGACGCGTCGACTTCGACGTCGATGGCCAGACCGTGATTCACATCACGGCCCCCACGCGCGGCCCAGCGGTTTTGCCGCATATCGATGCCAGCGATCTGGAAGACCTGGACGAGGATGCGGTCAAAGCCAAGCTCGAAGAGCAGCGACAGAAAGCCACTGACGGCAAACAGATCACGGTCGACGAAGTACACACGTTCTTTACCCGCATCGAGGACCGCATCCTTGTCGGCACGACCTTTCCGCAATCGGAAACCGAGGTTCGTGAGAAGCTCGGAAATGATCCCGACAAGAAGATCGACCTCGACGCGATCACCGGTCTGGAAGAAGCCAAGGGCATCTTTGCCCGCTTCTTGAAAGCCCATCGTTCCTCGGAGCCGGTAGGGCTCACGCCGCGCATCATGTCGACGCCTGGCCTGGCCGCGGCGATGCCGGACGGCGTCCCGCTGTTGGACGTGTTGTTCATGGCCCAACCGCTGCTGAAGCTGGCCGAGAACGCCGAAAGCCCGACTCCGGCCCGCGTCATCAAGGCGCTCGGTCTCGATCGACTCGGCCCCGGTGCTCTGCGTATCGCGCTCGATCGAGGTGCGATGCGTGCCGGGCTGTTCTTCTCAGCTCCTGAACCAAGGCAAGGCCTGCTGGCCCTGCTCGACCAGCCTACGTTTCAGCCGGAAACGCCCGCCTGGGTGCCGGCCAGCGTGCTGAGCTTTGACCAATTGAGCTTCGACCTGGGCAAGGCCTACAAATTGATTCGCGACGTCATCGTTGCCGAAGCCGGCGATCAGGTCGAATCCATGGTTGTCCAAGTCGAGCAACAGATCAGCGCGTTCACGCAGAACGACGTCCAAACCATTCTGTCGGCGGTCGGCACGAATCATTATTTCGTCTCCTTCCCACCTGCCGAGCTGACCGTCAAGCCGGCCGATGGAGAAGAGGTGCAAGCCCCCGAGACACGCACGGGCATCGTGTGGCAACTGAAGGACGCCGAGCTGTGGAAAAAACTGATTCAGCTCGCCTCGGGCTTTGCCGCCCTGACAGAAGGCGTGGTCAGCCCGGCCGAAGAGCAAGGCTTCATCGGCTTGCGGTTCAAGGTAGAAGATGTGTTTACCGGAGGTTTGTTTGTCGGCCACGGCTACATGGTGCTAGGAATCGGACAGGATGTGGTCGAACCGCTGTTGTCGACCGTTCGCAATCCTCCCGAAGGATCGGCGGCGTTTCGTAATGGCGACTTGCCTCGCAAGGCCGCGGCACTCATGCCGCCCGAGGCCTGCATCTACTTCCAGGTGACCGATTTCGATCGTTATTTGAAGACATTGCGGCAACAACTCGGCTCGGTCTTCAATTACACGACGTCATCCGTGGCCGCGCCAGGAACCTCGACATCCGGTGACGAGGACGATCAGAAGCTCGTCAAGAAGCTGCAAGAGCTATTGCCGAGCGAACAAGAGATCGAAGGGACCACAGGCGTCAGCGTCAGCCACCTGGTCCCCAGCCAACACGGCGTGACCTTCCGCGCCGCGGTCGAAATGCCGGCACCGTAAATCGAAGCCGAGTGAAACGCGGGTGCCACTGCTGGCTCGTCCAGCAGTGGCCGTCGTAGGGTGCGCTTCGTAGGGTGCGCTGTGCGCACTAGGATTAATAGATCGCTCAACCAGCGCGCAGACCGCTCTGCGAACTGCACCACGATTAACGGCGACTACCGCTTCTCGATCGGCACATACGGCCGGGCCGCGTAGCCGATATAACGAGCCCGCGGCCGGATCAGCCGGTTGTTGTCGGCCTGCTCGATGACGTGGGCACTCCAGCCAGATACGCGGCTGACAACGAACAGCGGCGTGTAGAGATAAATCGGCAAGCCCATGTAGTGATATAGCCGAGCGCTGGGCCAATCAAGATTCGGGGGCAGCTTCTTTTCGCCGGTCACGATCCCTTCGATGATCTCGGCCATCTTCTCCATGTCCTCGTTGCCGGTCTCGACAGCGATTTCCTGGCAGAGGGTCTTCAGATACTTAGCCCGAGGATCGCCGGTTTTGTACACCCGGTGTCCGAAGCCCATGATCAATTGCTTGGCGGCCAGCGCCTTGCGCACCCACGGCTCGGCATTCTGCGAGGTGCCAACTTCTTGCAGCACTTCCAGCACGCGTTCGTTCGCCCCGCCGTGCAAGGGTCCCTTCAGCGCCCCAACTGCGCCGGTGATCGCGGAGTGCAAATCGGCCCGCGTGGAAGTGATCACGCGTGCGGCAAAGGTCGAGGCGTTGTACTCGTGTTCGGCGTAGAGAATCAGCGATACATCCATCGCCTTGGTCCAGCGCTCGCTCGGCTTTTCACCTCGCAGCATCCACAGAATGTTGCCCGCGATCGACAGGTTCGGGTCCGGCTTCACCGGCTCCTCGCCGCCGGTCAAACGATGCCGGGCCGCCATGATGACGGGCAGTTGCGCCAGCAATCGTTCGGCCTTGCGCAGGTTGGCTTCGTGGCTGTTGTCGTCCGTGTCAGGGTCCCAATGCGCGAGCAAGCTGACGCCGGTACGCATCACGTCCATCGTCGAAGCATGGTCGGGAATCTTGCGCAGAACGTCGATGATCTCCTTGGGCACCCCGGCCCCGCGTGCCAATTGCGCACGAAACTCTTTCAGATCCGCGGCCTTCGGCAATTCGCCGTACAGGATCAGATAGGCCGTCTCTTCGAACGTGGAATGCGTGGCCAACTCTTCGACTGAGTACCCACGATAGTGCAGCCCTTCGTCGACGGTGCTGATTCCCGTCTCGCCCGCAATCACGCCTTCCAGGCCTGGACTGTAAACGGCTTCGCTCATGAATTCGCCTCGTTTTGGAAATACGCTCGGTCACGGTCTTCATAACCGGTGTAGCCGAGCAGGTCGTAGAGTTCTTGTCGCGATTGCATGCGGTCGAGCAGTGCTTGTTGCGTGCCCGCAGCCGTAATGGCACTCAGGGCATCGTCCACCGCCTTCATCGCCACGCGCAATAGCGTCACCGGCAACAGCACGCCGGCGTATCCCATTTGTTTCAACTCGGTGAGCGGCAACAGCGGGCTCTTGCCAAACTCGGTCATATTCGCCACTAGCGGCGCCTTGATCGTGCGGGCAAACTGCTCGAACTCTTTCGCGTCCGCGAGCGCTTCGGGGAAAATCCAGTCAGCCCCCGCATCGAGAAAACGCTTCGCCCGATCGAGCGCCTCGCTCATGCCACTCACGCCGCGGGCATCAGTGCGCGCCAGGATCACGACGTCGCTCGTACCCCGTGCCGCCACGGCCGCGCGAATCTTCGCGCCCATTTCGGCCGGCTCGACTAGACTCTTTCCTGACAAGTGTCCGCAACGCTTGGGCAGCCGCTGATCTTCGAGCTGAATCGCAGCGGCCCCCGCGGCAACGAGCTCGGTGACCGTACGCTCGACGTTCACCGCTTCGCCGAAGCCCGTGTCAGCGTCGACGATCAAGGGGATCGTCGTGGCTCGCGTCAGCCGGGTTGTCTGTTCGACCAGCTCCGACAGGGTGAACAGCCCGATATCCGGAAGCGCGAGCGCTCCGGCCGAAAAAGCCGCGCCCGAAAGATACATGGACTGAAAGCCGGCCCGCTCGATCATCTTGCCGACCAGGGCGTCGAACGCGCCCGGGATGAGGATCGTCGACTCCTTGACGGCCGCACGCAGCTTTTTGCCGGGAGAATCCGAGGTCACTGACGAACCGTCCCTTGCAACCAGGTGATCGAGGGTGCCCACTTGCCCGAATCATAGGTGCCCGGCGAGTACCTTCGCAAGGGGCGACACCGTGACGGCAACTGCTACCGCGTGTCATGACTGAGTTTTTCGTCGGTTTACGACGTGTGTCTCACGGTGCGCTAATCGACTCCACATCGACTGGCCTCACGGTTTCGTCCCGCTTAGCCTTAAGATGTCTCGCAGCACGGCGGAACTTTACCCTTAGACTCTACCTTGCGCGAACGAACGACAGCCGGCCTTAGATGACAAGAATGCAAGCGCCCGAATCCGCCGCAATCGAATCACCCGCTGCTGCGCCGCGCCGGGTCGGTTGGGCGTGGCTCGAGGCAGCGCTCATCTTCCTGGTGTTCGCCGCCTATGCCGGCTGGCCCGTGCCGGAGCCGAACGAGCCCCACTATCTGTCCAAGGCCCGACATTATTGGCAACCGGATTGGATCGCAGATGATTTCTTTCTTTCATCCGCCGATTCGCACTGGACGTTTTATTTGACGTGCGGTTGGCTCAGCCGGTTTATGTCCATGCCGACGATGGCCTGGACGGGCCGCGTTCTCACCTGGGCCCTGCTGGCCATTGCCTGGCGCCGTTTGAGTTGGTCGCTATTGCCAACGTTCGGCGCTGCCGTGGTGTCGGCAGCGCTCTTCGTGGCTACGAATGAAAACTTTCACATGGCCGGCGAATGGGTCGTCGGCGGGTTCGAGGCCAAGGGCTTTGCTTATGCGCTGGTGTTCGCCGCCTTGGCCGAATTGGTTCGCGGCCGTTGGAACCTGACCTGGGTGCTGCTCGGCGCGGCCAGCGCGCTACACGTGCTGGTCGGCGGATGGGTAGCGGTCGCCGTTGCGTTTTGCTGGCTCACGATCGGCGCCGATCGTCCCCGGCTGACGTCGATGCTGCCCGGGCTTGTTGCAGGAGGGCTCCTCGCGCTGCCGGGATTGGTGCCTGGGCTTTTGCTCAACGTCGGCGCCGACCCGAACGCCGTGACGCGGGCCAATTTGATCTACGTCTACGAGCGGCTGCCGCACCATTTGTCATTCTTCGGGATCAAGTCGGCACTGCGCGAGCGATTTGCGCTCGTCGTCCTTTGCTGGGTCGTGTTGTCGATTATCCTGCCCGCCGATGCCGGACGACGCCGCTTAGGGCGCGTCATTAACGCCTCGCTGTTGATCGCGCTGGTCGGTATGGGGCTGAGTTTTGCCGGCACGTATCACCCCGATGCCGTGGCCGGCCTGCTGCGTTTCTACTGGTTTCGCACGGCCGACGCACTGGTTCCCTTGGGCGTGGCACTGTGGATCGTTGCCATAGCAAGCCGCTTCCTGCCACATATCGGCGGACGGGTCGCTTCCTCGGTCCTACTGCTCGCCGCCTCGGCCTGGCTTCTGCAGCCGCAGATCGCCGCGAGGCTCTCTCCGCCAATCCCGCGCGCCGACAAGCCAGGAAAAGTCGCGAATCATTTCGACTGGCGTGATGCCTGCCAGTGGGTGGCCGCTCATACGCCGGCCGATGCGCGTTTTCTTACGCCGCGCACGGCGCAAACATTCCGCTGGTACGCAGCGCGCAGTGAAGTGGCCACCTGGAAGGACCTGCCGCAGGACGCGCAAAGTATCGTCGCCTGGCGCGAGCGCTTGGACGAGGTATACGGCACTGGCGACCCGGAAGATCCGTGGTACGAGAGTCTGGCCGAGACGCCGACCGATCGCGTGCGCAGCGTGGCAAAAAAATATGGCGCAGGCTACATCTTGACCGAGTCGCAGCCGCCGCTAGATTTCCCCTGCCTGTACCATAATGAAACATACTCGGTCTACGAGCTTCCGTCCGCGGGAGAATGACACCGATGGTCGAAGGATCGCCCACGACCGATTGCAACCTGACACGATGGCTCGCGGCGCGATTGCAGCAGCCGATGCCCCCCGAGGCGGTGCGCGCGCGATTCGCGCCAGCTTTGAGTTATGGCCGCCACTTTGGCCCTGCCGCGCACGATGCCAGGCACGCGGCCGTGGTGATTCTGCTCTATCCACGCGACAACCAATGGTTTGTCCCTTTCACCGTCCGTCCGGACACGATGCTGGCGCACGCAGGTCAGATCAGCTTTCCCGGCGGGATGGTCGAACCAGGCGAAACGTCCGAGGTCGCGGCGCTGCGCGAGCTCGAGGAAGAACTGGGCATACCGAACACATCGGTCGAAATCTTGGGAAGACTGTCACCGCTGTACGTCTTTGTGAGCAACTTCCTGGTGACGCCCTGGCTAGCCGTGGCCCAGGGGCCGGTCGAGTTTCGACCGTGCGAGTTCGAAGTCGCTGAGGTGCTCGAGATGCCGCTCGCGCATTTGCTGGACGCCGGCAATTACAGCATGCATCACTATCGTCGTGGCGAGCTGAAATTCTCCGCACCGCACCTGTCCTGGGGCAAACACCGCGTCTGGGGAGCGACCTGCATTATTCTTGCTGAATTGGTAGCGATTCTGGCTGAGTTGCCCTCCAACTCGTTCGACTTAAATGCCGGCGTGGCCCCGCGTCCAGCCGACGTCTGACGACCTCTCCGCGACGTTGCACCGGCGTGGCATGGCCTTTTCGAGCCGGCCGCGATAAAGTTGGGCGAGACCTGCCCACCACCGCGATTCTGACGGAAACGGATCGCGTCGCTGTCGCTGCCATCATGATTTTCGCTAACTCGCCTATGTCTTCCTCCGCGTCACCGCGGGCCGTCGTCTTCGATCTCGACGGCCTGATGTTCAATACCGAAGAGCTATATCAGGATGTGGGCGCCGAGCTGTTACGCCGTCGCGGCTGCGAATTCGGTGCGGACTTGCTGGATGCCATGATGGGCCGGCCGAATCATGTGGCGCTGCAGATAATGATCGACTGGCACGAACTCTCGGCCACGGTCGACGATTTGTCACGCGAAACGGACGAGATCTTTCCCGGGATTCTCGACGCGCGTTTGGAACCAATGCCCGGCCTGCTGGATTTGCTCGCGGCGCTGGAGCGACATGGTATCCCGAAGGCGATCGCGACCAGTAGCCGCCGTTCGTTCGTCGACGACGTGCTATCGCGGTTTGCGCTCGCGCCGCGGTTCGACTTTCTGCTCACCGCCGAAAGCGTCACGCAAGGCAAACCCCATCCCGAGATCTATCAGAAGGCCGCCGCCCGATTCGGTGTGCCGACAAGCGAAATCGGCGTGCTCGAAGATAGCGCCAACGGCTGCCGAGCGGCCGTCACTGCTGGCGCGCGCGTCGTCGCCGTTCCCGGCGGGCATAGCCTGAACCATGATTTCAGCGGTGCCGAGTTCGTGGCGCAAAGCCTTAGCGATCCACGCATCTACGCCATGTTTGGCCTCACGCCGCCGACGCCCGGGCGCTCGTCTTGACGCTAGCAGCACGACGTTGCTAGACTCCGCCGCCCATTCAGGGGAGCAACAAAAAGGCGCTGCCTTCTCCGGAACAGTTGCCCCCAGGATCCGCTAACGACCGTGGGCGCCGAGCGTCCGCTAGCGAGTGCTGGTCCTCAGAGTATTACACGAATTTCGAGCGCGACAGCCCAGGCGGGCTGCGACGATCAATCCTGCTCAGCAACGAGGTGACTTTGATGGCGAGAACGATGGCGGTCATTCAGCCCCGCATCACGACGCACGGGCTCAAGCCGCACCACATGCGCAAGCTAGGGGGACAATCCCTGCTGGAGCGCGTGGTGCGCCGCGTGACGGATTGCGAGCGGCTGGAACGCGTCGTGGTAGTTATCAGCGACCGCCCGGAAGACGAGATGATCTTCAACCTCGTGCCGCGCGATGTCACGGTTTATGTCAGCCAACGCAAAGACGTGCTGGCACGCGCCTGCGATGCGATCGATCATTTTCGGCCTGATGCCGTCGTGAGCGTGCCCGCGGATCAGCCATGCATCGACACTGATTTTCTCGACCGCTTGATCTCGACCGCTGTCGAGCATCCTAGCTGCGATTACATCAGCTACGGATCACGCGATGGTCAGCCGGCAGTTCTATCGTCGTTGGGCGTCTTCGCCGAATGGTGCCGAGCGAGCGCGCTTGTGCGTGCCGAACGTGAAGCGACGGCCGCCGAGGATCGCGCCAAGATCACGCGTTACTTGTATTCGCACCCCGAAGTTTTTCAGCTGCGATTGATTCCGATTCCCTCGGAGCTCGATCGGAACGATTTGCGTCTGACCGTCGCCCACGAGGAAGACTGGGAGCACTTGCACACGATCTACGAAGCCTTGGGCGCCGAAGATTTCGAATGGCGACAGATCGCGGATCTGCTGCATCGCAATCCCACGGTGCTGGCGCGGATGGCGCATTTGAATCGCGAGTTTGCGACACGCTAAGCGGCGCGTCGACATCGGGAAGCCGAACGTGCGCAGGGGCGCACGTCGGCATGCAGGCGGCTTGATTGCCGAGAGAGGAATTCGACACACCGGTCCGCCCTGGCCAGTTGTGCCGGGAACGGCCCTTTTGCGGCGCACCAGCCCTGGAAAGGATTCCAAGCATGGGCGCGGAAATCGATACTTTCATCGCACCCTCGGATGGCATGCTGACCCTCGGCCGGATGCCGCGCGAGGTCATATCCGTGGCAGGGCGCGAACCGGCGCCCGTCACGCGTGCGCGGACCAATACGGCCGCGACGACGCCTTCGACACCGGCCACGTCGCTCACGGGCGTGCTGTTTGATCTGGACGATGTTCTCTACGACGCATCGGCATGGGATCGTTGGCTGTCGCAGATCTTCGGCCGCTTGTCGCTGCGCGCCGTCGAAGCCGCTTTCACCCCGCTGTGGCGCGATTCGTTTTTGCCGGCCATTCACCGTGGGCAGCAGGAATTTCAACTGGCGCTCGCATGCTGCCTGACCAGCATTGGGCTCGCTCCCAGTCACGTCGAAGAGATCGTGGCCGCCAGTCGAGCGCAGCGCCGGCGAGAATCAAACAATCTCCGCCCTTTTCCCGGTGTCCGCAATACTCTCGAACGTTTGCAAGCGGCTGGAATTGGTCGCACAGTGCTAGCCAATACCGATCGATCGGCCCAGGCGTTGCGCGGCCAACTTGATCGACTGGGGCTCAGTAAACAATTTGAAAAGGTAATCTCGTCGACTGACCTGAAGGCAAGCCTGTGCGACGATACCTGTTACCAGCAGGCAATCGCAACGATTCAGCGTGCGCCTGGCGAGTTGCTGTTCGTAGGCCATTGCCCGCGCGATTTGCAGGTCGCCCAAACGGCCGGCTTCAAGACCGTGGCATTTAACCTGCCGCAACCACCCAGCGGTATTAAACGTATCGACCGCTTCGAGGAACTACTCGCGATCGTGTTGCCCCCCAACGCCACCCCGGCGGATTGCCACCGCGCCGTTTAGGTTGTCATCATTCGTCTTGACCCGTTTGGGACGGGACCGTACTCTGCGACCCCTTCGTTGCCGAGAGCTTCCGTATTCGGCCAATCGGCCGTGCTCGGTTCGAGCGCAAGTGTTCATCGCGTCTTTTCGATCTTCGTCGCCCGCACGACCGAGATCCGTGTGACGCCGGCACTGCGACCCAGGGCTTGAAATCCACAGAGACAGGGAAGGAACCCTCCGCATGCTCGCGCCCTCGCGCCCCTCGCACGACCACAACGCGCCGACTTTGTACCGCAAGTCGGCAGCTCAGCGATTTCGCACGGTCGGACCGGTGGCCAGTTATCGCACGAAGGATGACTGCGAACCTGTGGGCGCCCTGCCACGATGGACGTCGTGGGCGATGTTCGCCTGGTTGGCAGGCACGGTCGCGGCCTATTCCCTGATCTTGGCGCGCTGGTGGGAATGACCCCACGGGGCGATCTTGCCATGCGTTCCGGAATTCAGAGTAGCGCAGCGATGGGACGGCCACGATAGATCTGATACGGCCGCCCCGTCGTGTCGACGAATTCCCGCTCGGGCCCGATTCCCAACTGCTGAAAGATCGTGGCTGCCAGATCGGCCGGAGTATAGGCTTCGGTCACTGGTGATCCGCCTTGTCGATCCGAGGCGCCGACTACGCGCCCTGGCTGAATGCCTCCGCCGGCGAGGAAGCAGGTAAAGACGTCCCCCCAGTGGTGCCGGCCAGCAGTGAAAACCTCGCCCGACGCGTTCTTACCTCCGACGGCAATCGGCGAAACGCGCGGTGTGCGCCCCATCTCGCCACACATCACGATCAGAGTTTCGTCCAGCAAGCCGCGCTCGGCCAGATCGTCGAGAAACCCGCTCAAGCAATGATCGATCGAGGGGAGTAGCTTCCCCTTCAGATCACGAAACGCATTCTGGTGCGTGTCCCAGCCGCGCAAGTTGACTTGCACCATCCGCACGCCGGCCTCGACCAGGCGTCGCGCGACCAGAAAAGCCTGCCCCCATTCCTCGCGTCCGTACAGATCGCGCGTTTTATCCGATTCCTGTGTCAGGTCGAATGGGTTCTGTCGACCACGATCAGCGGTCAGTGCCAGCCGCAAAGCTTGCTCACGCTGCGCCTCGTATAGCACGAGTGCATCGTGCCGCGTGGGACTGTCCGCCGCGCGGCGCAGCTCTTCGAGCTGCAGCAGCAGATCATAACGATTCGTCAGTTGCGGAATCGAAATGCCCGACTCTGTGCCGAAATCGGGCAGATGAAAATCGGGATTCCGGCAACTACTGTTGTCCCACCAGGCGTTCGCCCCCGGTCCGGGAGCACGCGCGGGATCGTTCGGATTGTCGTGACTGAAACAATTCGGGCATGAGCCGGCCGCATCCTTGGCGTGGCAGGTCGGCGCCAAATCGACACCCCACCGACCATAGCGGGGCCCTAGTAGTCCCGGTTCACGTCCGGGGTACGACATGTTATTCGTACGTGGAATTTCGACCACTGCCGGTAATCCGACACTCGCCTGCGGCGGTGCGGCGTAGGCAATCATCGATCCGATCGACGGCCATGCCATCCGACCAGCGCGCGGCGTTGCGATCGTCGCGTTCGTGTCGCCGACTGGCATCTCGGTCGAGCCGGTATGCAACAAATAGAAACAACTATTATGTTCGTTGCGAAATTGGCGATCGGCCGTGTGGTGCATCGAACGCAGGAGCGAAAACCGATCGGCGCGGGTTGCCAGCTTCGGCAAGTATTCGCAGAAGTTCACGCCCGGCAGCGCAGTTTGCGTCGTGCCGTATTCGCCGCGAATGCCCTCGGGTGCCTCGGGCTTTGGATCGAACGTTTCGTGTTGCGAGGGGCCACCCGATTGAAAGATGAACACGATCGATTTCGCACGGCCAGATTTTGCCGGTGTCCCGCTAGCCTGCGATTCCAGACGCAGAAGGTCGGCCAAACCCATGCCGAACAGGCTGACGCCCCCGACCTGCAACAATTCACGGCGACCGATGCGCGGATGATCGTCGCGCTGGCAACCGAACCGGTGCATGGTGGGCCTCGCTAGGATTAAAGAAGGCAGGAGACCGCAGTCACGGTCGAAGGTCAGGAGGGGTGTCAGGCATTCTAGCAGGGAGGTTTAGCGACTGTCAGCAAACATTGTTACTTTTTGCCGGCGCGCGGATTACGCAAAAAGTAGAAATGACCGTCCTCGGCGCCGCCGAGAAAGTCAGGCACACCATCGGCGTCGAAATCGACGACCGTTGGGCTGACGTCATGCCCTTCGATATTCTGTCGCGCGATAGTACCGGCGCGGCGAAATGCAAAACAACCCGGCTCCCCATCGACTTGAAATAGGACGTCTGCCGACGTCGAGTTGAGCAACAGATCGAATCGTCCATCCCCGTTCCAATCCGTGACGCAAAGCTTTCTACGGCCACTGCCCCCTGCGCGGCGATCGTTCAAACGTAACGGCTGTCCGGAGTCGTCGACGAACACGCGCTCGGGTGGTAACAATTCGAGTGTTCCGTCGACACCCTGTTGCCGGCGAAACAGCGCCAAATACCCCTCGGCATCGAGCATCGCCATGTCCGGTAATTTGTCGCCATTGAAATCATGCACGACCGGAGTCGTGCGCCATTGTGTGGCTAACACCTTGGGCTTTGGCGTCCACCACGTCCAAGTCGGTTTGGCAGGCCCCGCGGGCCACTGCACTTCGATCGGTCGCGGCGCGGACAGTCGTGGTGCGGTGCGCGTGCCGGTGTTTCGTAGCCACTCGACGCGTCCCCAGATCGAATTCAGCACAATGTCAGGCAGCCCATCATGATCCCAATCGGCAACCGAAAGCGTCGTGTAGCCCCACTTGGCCTCGGCGGGCCCCTGAATGCTGCCGTGAGCGCCGGCCATCACGCGAAATGGCGCACCATCGACTTCCAGCCGGTGCGGTCGGTTCCAGCGAGGACTTGCCACGCCCGCGCCGCTGAGGTTCTCGAACCACTCGATGTATCCGGCCGTATTCCCCGAAACGATGTCTGTATCGCCGTCGCCATCCCAATCAAATCCCACGGGCGTGGCCAGCGCGCCGCATTTCAGGTCATCGGCAACTTGCTGAAAATAACGGGGCGCCAAAAAAACTGGCACGTGATCGTTTGTCAAACCTCCGCTGTTCTCGACAAGCGCTACGCGACCATCTTCATCTCCCACGATCAAGTCCAGGTCGCCGTCACGATCCCAATCGAAGGCAACGGGCACGATCATCTCAAGGTCCATGACAAGCGGCTTTCCATCCGCTGTCTTCAATCGCCGCCCTGATGCGTAGCGCGGTGACGTTCGCGTGCCAACGTTCTCGAAGTAAGTAAGACCGTCCAAGAATTCACCGCACAGTAGATCCAGATCGCCATCGCCGTCGAAATCGGCGAAGTTCGGTGAAGGGCAGCCATAGGTGTCGACAGGGCCGGCGCCGGCTTGCACCTTCTCTGGCGTGGCGTATTTCGGCGTTTTCGTTGTGCCGGTGTTTCGCAGCCAATAGACAAATCCATGCAGCGGGCCGTTTTGCCAATGCCCCTCCTCGTCCCACGCATCGTCCCACCCGTAATCGCTCCAATCCTCGATACCGATAATCAAATCCAAGCGATCATCGCCGTCGTAATCGGCATAGCGCCATTGGTTGTGCCGCATCTTCGTGCCGCGTGCTTGCGGTGCTTTCCCCAGCGGGGTGTGGATGCGCTCGGGCGCGGATAGCGCCACGAACCGCTCTAGCCCCATTTGCAAGAAGTCGGGATATTCCTTGCCCGGCGAAACGACGCGCAAACGACCTTCGACATAGCTCGGCATGACGTAATGAACGGTCGCGCTCAACCGCCGGGCCGGCTGAAACACAGGAAACTTGTCTCGCGACGTGTCGCCGGTCGTATTCTCGAACAGCCAGATGCCGTTGGAAGGTTTGTCGGGGCAAGAGACGACGAGGTCGAAATCCCCGTCCCCATCGGCATCGCAGGGAACGGGCCACGCCCACAGGCCTACCCCCAAGTCGACGACCAGTCCGGGGTTGTTGTATTTCAATCGAGTTAACTGACCGACCGCGTCATCATTAGCCTGAGTGGGCGCGGTGACAACGAAACAAATCGCGACGCACCCGGCAATCGCACGAAACGTCAACCGATCGAAACAAGAACGAAGTTTCCGCATGAATAACTTGGCTCGCTTGCAGGGGAAACCAGGCCGGCCGCAAGATTCTGACTGCCGCAGGGCCCTCGACAGCAAGTATTCGTTCGCAATCGCGGCTGAAGCTACCGCCAAACCGCGGCGGAACGCCCGCGCTTACTCTCCGATGTTACGCAATCGGGACGGTTTTTTTACAGCCGCCAGCTTGCTCGTACCGATTTCCTCTCTTAGAATACACCGGACTTGAGAATGAGTCTCAATACCAGCAACTGCTGAGGCGACTTCTTCGTGAACGACTCCATTCCTTTGCAATGCCTCGAAATCGGGTCAATAGGTGCCGTGACCGCAGTGGTCGGCCACGGCGATCTGGTCCATCGCTTGGATGAGATTGGGTTGCGGCAAGGGGCCGAAGTTCAAATGGTGCAAGCAGGCCAACCCTGCATTGTACGCGTCAACGGTCAGCGACTGTGCCTGCGGGCCGACGAGTTGTTGCGCGTGCTAGTACGGCCGGGGGTTCTGGCGTGACCCGCTCCAATTCCGCAACGAACTGCCTGGCCGATTTGGCCGTCGGCGGACGCGGCCGCGTTTTGAACGTGGTGGGATGCGATGAAATCTCGCTGCGACTGCTTGAGATGGGGCTCACACCGGGCGTCGACGTCGAGCTACTTGGGACCGCCCCGCTTGGCGATCCGCTCGAGTTTGACGTCCGCGGCTACCATTTGAGCGTGCGAAAGAGCGAAGCTCAGCGCGTCGAGATTCAATCCTTGTAAAAGGAACGTCTTCGAAGGCGTTCTGTCGAGCCGGTCGGGCTTAACGCAAAGGGGCCGGACGACCGTCGTATGCCTGCCCACCCGCTGCCTTTGATTGCGACCGGCCATGACGCTTAGTGCTTCCTCGACAATTTGCGTCGCGCTGATCGGTAATCCCAACACCGGTAAATCGACTCTGTTTAGCGCACTGGCCGGCATGCGGCAGCGCGTCGGCAACTATCCGGGCGTAACGGTCGAAAAGAAAATCGGCCACCTCACGTACGGCGCGCATCAGTTCACACTAATCGACCTGCCCGGAACCTATAGCCTGGCGCCACGATCTCCGGACGAGATGGTGGCCGTGGACGTCCTCCTCGGCCGGCGCGACGACGCACCGCGACCCGATGTGGTGTTGTGCATCGTCGACGCCAGCAACTTGCAGCGCAATTTGTATGTCGTCAGCCAGGCCCTGGAACTGGGGCTGCCGACGGTCGTAGCACTGAACATGATGGACGTCGCCCGAACGCGCGGCGTTACGATCGACGTCGAACGACTTTCGAAAAACCTCGGCGTCCCCGTGGTCCCGATCCAGGCCAATCGCAAGCGCGGCATCGACGAAGTCAAAGCGGCTCTTGCCAAGCTGGCCGGGCAACCGGTCGCGCCGCGATCGAGTCCATTCCCTGCCGCCTTTCAGCAAGAGGTCGCCTTACTCTGCCAGCGACTGGGCGCGGCACCCGGCTCGCCCGCGGCAGGCAACGGAAAGGCGCCGCCCCCGCGGTATCTTGTTGAAAGGTTACTGCTGGATACCACGGGCTATTTGCAAGACATCATCGTCGCGGGACACGACCCTGGTTTGCATGGCGCGATCGACGAGGCGCGCCAGCGGCTGTCCGCTGTCGGTTGCCAGGTTCCGGCGATCGAAGCGGTTTCACGGTACGGCTGGATCCACGAAAAGCTGGCTGACATTGTGACCCGGCCGCAGGTTCGGCCCGTCACGTTCAGCGACCGGCTGGATCGCATCCTGACGCACCGCCTGTGGGGAACGGCCATCTTCGCGCTAACGATGGTCATTGTCTTTCAGGCCGTGTTTTCCTGGGCCGAGCCCGCACAAAATCTGATCGACGAAGGTGTCGCAAAAGTCGCACAATTTGCCGAAGAGCAAATACCAGACAGCGCGCTCCGCAGCCTGGTCGTCGATGGCTTGATCGGCGGCGTTGGTGGCGTCCTGGCATTCCTGCCGCAAATCTTCATTTTGTTTTTCTTCATTGCGCTGTTGGAAGATTGCGGTTACATGGCCCGCGCCGCGTACCTGATGGACAAGCTGATGGTACGCGTCGGTCTGAGCGGGAAATCCTTCATCCCGCTGTTGTCGTCATTCGCCTGCGCGATCCCCGGCATCATGGCAACGCGAACGATCGAGGATCGCCGCGATCGGCTGACCACAATCCTGATTGCACCGCTTATGAGTTGCAGCGCCCGCTTGCCTGTTTATGCCCTGCTGATCGCGGTGTTCATCCCGGATCGCGGATTCTTGGGCGGCCTGCTGAATCTAAAAGGGCTGACGCTGGCCGCGATGTACCTGATCGGTATCGTCACGGCGACCCTGGTGGCGCTGGTCCTCAAAAAGACGCTGCTACGCGGGCCGACGCCCCCATTCGTGATGGAATTACCCAGCTACAAAGTGCCTGCGTTTTCGATCGTGATGCATCGCATACTCGAGCGAGGCTGGTCGTTCGTACGGCGCGCCGGAACCCTGATCGTGGCGGTGGCAGTCGTGGTGTGGGCCAGCCTCTACTATCCGCACGACGCGTCCGTCGCGGCTCCCTATGCCGAGCAGCGATCGCGGCTCGAGGAACAGGCGGCCGCGCTGCCAGACGACGATCCGCAACGAGCTCCTATCGAAGAACAATTGGCCGACCTCGACCACCAAATTGCCGGCGACTATCAACAGCAGAGCATCCTTGGGCGGCTCGGACACTTGATCGAGCCGGCCGTCCGCCCGCTGGGTTGGGATTGGCGCATCGGCTGCGCCGCGATTGCGTCGTTTCCGGCCCGCGAGGTCGTCGTAGCGACGCTCGGGATCATTTACAATTTAGGCGAGATCGACGTCGACAATACCAACGAGGCCGGTCTGGACAACGCCCTGCGCCAGGCGACCTGGGACGGCACGGACCAAAAGGTCTACAACATCCCGGTAGCGTTATCGCTGATGGTCTTTTTCGCGCTCTGTGCGCAGTGCGCGGCAACGCTGGTCGTGATCAAACGCGAGACGAACAGTTGGTGGTGGCCAACGTTCACCTTCGGCTACATGACGGCGCTGGCGTACGTCGCGGCCCTGGTTACTTATCAGGTAGGAATGGCGATCTCGTAGAGCATTGCACATGCAACTCAGCACCGACGAAATCGTGACGCTCGCCATCGTGGCACTGGCTGCGGGTTACCTGCTGCGCCGGGCCTGGGGCGTTGTCATGAGCAAACGTCGCGGCGGCTGCGGCACATGTGCCAGTTGCCCCGCTCAGGCGGCCGGTGCCGAGCCACAGGTGCTCAGTGTCGATAGCCTGCTAAAGCCCGTTCTTGAGAACCGTCGCTGATCAAATGCCGCGTGCAATCGCGTTCGGCCCACGGAAGCACACCGACGATTGACACGCCACGTTACTCGGCGTTAGGCGACGAAGTCGTCCGCTCAAGCGGGCGCTCGGGTGAAACCACTTGGGCATAGGCCGAGAACTCAGCCACCACATCTTCACCCAGGTCGGTCGTCACGCGGATCTTCTGCGCGATCTTGCCCGTCTTATCGCCGGCCAGGAAAGTGATCGGCACCACGTGCAAGGGCTTAGCGACGTTCGGAGCCTTGATCTCGAAGCTCTCGTCGTCGCAATAGATGCCCGTGATCCGGAACGGTTTCTTGGCCTTGATAACCAATTGCTTGGTCGCCTTTTGACCAGGCTCCAGCACTCCCATCAGCACCGAGGCCGGGCTTACGGTCAGATCCGCGACAACGCGCCCTTCGACGTCCAAAGGCACTTCGGGCGAGCGTTGGTCGTTGGTTAACAGCACCAGTTGCTCGCTGATCGTGCCGGCCGGGGCGTCAGGCCGCAATTGAACTTTCAGGTCGTAAGTCACCTGTCCCGAGTCGCGACGAGTTTCGAAGATCTGCGCGTCGACGTAAGGGCTTTGCGACTTCACGTCGGTAATTTGCCAATCACCACGTCCCGCGTACGCAATCGAGATCTGTTTCTCGACAGGTGTTCCCTGGTCGACGGTTCCTAGATCGACTTCGCCCGGGTGAATCACGATGTCGCGACGAATATAGCCTGCGACCTGCAACTGCACTTCGGCGTAGTAGGGCTTATCGAATACCACGGTCAACGTGGCGCTACGCTGGCCGAGAAAACTTCGGGTATTGAAGGCGGCGACGACCGCGGTCTCGTCGTACGTCTTCAACGTGTCGTTCAACACGCGCGGCGTCGTGCAGCCGCAACTCGATCGCACGTCGATGATGTGCGCGTCTTCTTTGTACGGGTTGTGAAATTTGAAGTTGTACTCAACCCGCGCGCCCCGCGCGACGTTCCCGAAGTCGTGACTGGTCGTTTCGAACATCTTGCGCGCCCAATCTTGGCCTTGAGCCAAGCCGTTGAGCGCCAGCATCACCAGCAACCCCAAACATTGCAGACGAACGCAAGACATACATTTCCTCACAGGAATCGCAGGCGGCCGTTGCCACGGCGCGAGGGCCGCGACACGCGGCTCTGGATCGCGACGTCGGCTCGATGTTGGCCGCGTATCATTCGATCTTCGTGGGAACTCTACGACCCTGTTACGAAAGTGTCAACTTCTTTCTATCAAAAGAGATACGCGTGCCAAACGCCTTCCAAGCAGGACAAATAAATCATTTTCGGCCATTGCCCCTGCCCCACTGTAGGAACCATCTCCAATCGACCGTAGGTGCCTGAAATGCCGTAGATAGGGGCCCGCGCCTGGTTCCAAAAGTGCCAGAGATTCCCGCCGCGACGAGAAATCCCACCGCATCCCCCTTCTTGGCAGATCGCAAAATGCCTGGTGTTACAGGGTCGGGGAGCGAGCGAAATCCCGTCCCGCCGCTGCCTGCTGGACATTTGCCGCGATCGGCAACGAAGAGGTTCTGCGCTTCTTAAACCCGCGCGACGCTAAACGCCTGTCGATCGTTGCTAGGCCGCGCGGAGCGCGTAACGTACGATGGGCATCTGAAATCAGTCCGAACTTTTGAATGGACTCAACGATGGCCTATCGAGCTCTGAAATGCAGCGTGCCCGACTCCTCGGACGCTGTCGCTAGCATTCGCGTGCGATTACTCCTCTTAGGGATGCTGACGCTGTCAATCGTGTTCGTCGACAGATTTTCAGGAGTACCATCCGCGATGCTCGGGCTGCCGTCCGTGGCCGCCGCGCCACCCACGGGCGCTCTGGTCGCGCTCACGGCGATCAGCGCCAACCAGGATCAGCCTGAAGCTGCCCCGGCGTCGAATGACGGCAATCCGTTTCCGCGCCGCATGGCCGTGCCGGACCTCAGCGGCGGCGTCGACTGGATCAACACGGCCGGACCGCTTGAGTTGAAGGACCTGCGCGGCAAATTCGTGCTGCTGGATTTCTGGACTTACTGCTGCATCAACTGCATGCATATCTTGCCGGAATTGAAAAAACTCGAAGAGTCGTTCCCCAACGAGCTGGTCGTGATCGGCGTTCATTCCGCCAAGTTCGAAAACGAGGAAGATTCAAAGAACATCACCGAGGCGGTGCTGCGCTACGAAATCAAACATCCCGTCGTCAACGATGCCAAGCACGCGATTTGGGACCGCTTCGGCATTCGTAGCTGGCCAACTGCCATCCTCATCGATCCCGAGGGCAAAGCCGTTTACGGCCGCAGCGGCGAGTTCAAGGCCAACGAATTCGCCACGCTGCTGAAACAAGCCATCCCCTATTACCGCAAAAAGGGGACGCTCGACGAAACGCCGCTCCGCTTCGACCTCGCGGCCGAGGGCGCGGCGGACACCCCACTACGCTTTCCGGGCAAAGTACTAGCGGACGAACCTGGCGAGCGCCTGTTTATCGCCGATAGCAACCACAATCGCATCGTCATTGCCGACTTCGAGGGGGCCCTGGTCGACGTTATCGGCAGTGGAGCCCTCGGCACTACCGACGGAGAATTCTCGGCCGCCACGTTTAATCACCCTCAGGGGATGGCCCTCAACGGCGATACGCTCTACGTCGCGGATACCGAAAACCACATGCTGCGAAAGGTCGATCTCGTCAAACGGCGCGTCACGACCATCGCCGGCGACGGCCACCAGGCGCAGGCGTGGCCGGGCATGGTCGCCAACCCCGCCGCCGCAGCAGAGCAAGCGCTTCCTGCGCGCTTCGCCGGCCCACCGCGTACGACGGAATTGAACAGCCCCTGGGACTTGCAGATCCATGGCGACGACCTGTACATCGCGATGGCGGGCCCGCACCAGATCTGGAAGATGCCGCTCGACGAGAGTGAAATCAGCATATACGCCGGCAACAGTCGCGAGGATATCGTCGACGGCCCGCTCGTCCCCAGCGAACCTTATGAAGCCGGCTATGCGTCGTTTGCACAACCCAGCGGACTGGCGGCCGACAAGCAGTGGCTGTACGTCGCGGATAGCGAAGGGAGTTCGCTGCGCGCCGTTCCCTTTGATCCCAGCAAGCGCGTTCGCACGGTGATTGGCACCGCGGACTTGCCGGCCGGGCGGTTGTTCGCGTTCGGCGATCACGACGGGTCGGGCCGCACGGTGCGCCTGCAGCATCCGCTGGGCATCGCTTTGAACGACGGCACGCTGTACATCGCTGATACCTACAACAACAAGATCAAGGCCGTGAATCTGGCCAAGAAGTCAGTCCGCACAATCGTGGGGACGGGCAAGCCGGGTCACGAGGACGACCCGGCCTCGTTCGACGAGCCCGCCGGACTTTCGGTGGCCGGCAACAAGCTTTACGTGGCCGACACGAATAACCACCTCATTCGCACCGTCGACCTGGGGGATAATGATCGGGTCGCCACGTTCGAGATTCGCGGCCTTAGCCCGCCACGTCCCGCGACGGCCGCAACAGTTACACCCGCCTCGCGTGGCCAAGAAGTTCGCATCGATCCCATTTCGCTGAAACCGGCCGACGGACTGGTATGGCTCAAAGCGGCGTTAAAGCTACCCGCCGGTTATAAGATCAATCCGATCGCGCCGATGCGTTACAAGCTCACCTCCCCGGCATCCACGGGCCCTGTCGACCGCGCGGCTTTGGGTCGAAGCACAAAGGTGGATCCTCCGGCCGCCGAGTTCCAGATCGAGCTTCCGCTGGCCAAATCTGAGGGAGAGGAGACGATCGAAGCCACGCTCGATTACTACTACTGCCGGGACGGCGCAGAGGGGGTCTGCAAGGCCGGCCGTGTTACATGGCTGGTCCCGCTTACAATCGCCGCGACGGCCAGCGATTCGACCGCATCGCTGCGGCTGACCGTCGAATAGAGCAGTGCCTGGCGCCAAATTTCAGGGAAATCTCATTCGTTAGCTTCCCAGCGGTTCTGTCTACGTCGTTTCGCGCGGCATCGCGCCTCGATCGCGCACGACGTTACTTTGCTTCGCTAACTAATGAGTGACGCGTCGCGACGGCGTTTTTACAGAGTCGAGTCTCGTATCTGGGAACGTTACCGAAATTCCTTGATTTCCCGGGGAAATCCGCACTTCACTCCTTCCCGTACTACTGTGCGATACCTCTCACGTCCGGCCACGATTCGGCGCTGCGGCATAGCGGGAGTGGGGTACTGCGGATCATGCTGGAGAAGGCCGTGAAACGGCAACAAACTATCTTGCATTCCCCGCATGTACGGCTATGATCGGCTACGATATTCTTAAGGGGCGGGGGCCCGGCGCAAATCGTTCGTTAGCTGGCGCGGCAGCGTCAGGTTGCCGTCACCGGCTGGGACGGTTTTACGATTTGCTCAGTAGGTGAGGCGTGGCGCGTTCGGGCGGGAAACGGTCAGAGCCGGGGCCAGTGGAAGATGGGCTACTCGAAACGGGCCCAGTCGGGAGCAGGGGGCTGCATTCCGAACAGAGGCGCGGATGGAACACCGTGTCACGCAGCTGTGACTCAGGCTGCGTATTTTCAACTATTCGGAAAACGCGTAGACTCAAGGAATCGAGGTCGGCCCCTCGGCCGTCGCTCATCTCATCTTCGCTATCATCTATTGTCAGGGAGACCTTTGCTATGGACCCCAGGCGTGCTTTGGACCCCGGCCGGCGAACCGGCTTTACGCTCGTCGAGCTGCTGGTCGTTATCGCCATCATCGGCATATTAATTGGCTTGCTGCTGCCGGCAGTGCAGGCCGCACGCGAGGCCGCGCGTAAGGCGCAGTGCTCGAACAACCTCAAGCAGTTCGGTCTGGCCCATCAGAACTACCTGAGCGCCATGGGGGTCTTCGTCCCCGGCGGCCTTATAGGGACCTCTGCCGGCGATTTGGGCAACGCGTTCGCCAGCCCCTGCACGATGCTGCTACCGTACTTCGAGGCCGGCGGCACCGCCGCGATGTATAACGCCTCGGCTCAGTGGACGAAACAACCCCAGGTGATCATGAACCAGGTGATCAACACGTTCGTCTGCCCGTCGGACGACAAAGACAATCCGATCTACCTCGGGGCGCTCGATTCCGGCTCGACCCTTATTACCCCCACCTACCCCGTTCCGTCGCCCGTAGGCGGCACTGCGGGAGGGTTGTCGCAGCCGCAGATGAACGGGCTCTTCGGCGCACTCGATTACATTCTTTGCTCCGGAATCAGCGATGCTTTTTGCGATAGTGGCGCCATGGTCCCTGGCTGGGAGCGCGGCATGTTCATGTTCGACATGATGAACACCGCTCAATCCATTACTGATGGATTGAGCAACACGTTCATGATGGGGGAAGGGGCGCAAGGTCCCAAGTGGCAGCTCGGTAAGGATTGGAATAGCGGCGTGCTTACCGACAGTACCGGTCAAACGTATCAGCCGATCTGGTGTTGGATCGCCGGCGAACCCAACGTGGATGCTTTCCAGTTAGCCGCGGGTAAACCGTTCTACACCGGCGGACCGTTCGGCACGACCGTTTTTCCCTTGAATTATAACCCCGTGTTACAGACGTACGCCCGCCTTGGCGGCACTTCGGGCCTCGGCCTGATCCTGTCCAAGAACCCCAGTGCCTGTAATAGCAGCGTGAACAGCACCGCGCAAAGCGGTCATCACATGAGCGGCTTTCGTGCCTCGCATACCGGCGGTGGCAACTTCCTGATGGCCGACGGCAGCGTTCGCTACATTCAGGCAGGAATCGATTGCGCCAACGGTGGTAAGGGGTATTTCCCTCTCGGGTCGCCCAGCGGTTCGACACAGCCAGTGCAGACAGTTACCTCGGGTAACTATCCGAACTTCAACCAGGTACTGACGGTAGCCTCTAGTGCACAAGCGCCGATCATCGGCGTCTACCAGGCCCTGTCGACCCGCGCCGGCGGCGAGCCCGTCTCCCCTCCGTGAGCGACTTGCTGTAGAAATCCGCAAACCGTTTAAATCTTCCAGCCCGTGGCGAATTAAAAATCGCGGCGGGCTTTTTTTGCGCGCTCGCCACACCTCGCATTTCCTGCCGACAATCAGGTGTCCGAAGCCATGCTCACGCCAGTTCCGCTGTGCCATGCTTTTCCGCCCCAGGCGGATAAGCATGCCTCACTACGTAATCCCAATATCTAGGACCTGCTGTTTGCTACGTGCCGAAGTAGCATTGATGATGTGGGCAAAGCGGCGCAGAAATCGTAAACCTGCCGAAGCGTCCGAATGCTGTGCCACCGACCAGGTCAACGCCCTTACGATATGAACGAACTTGCTGAATTCGTCCTCGGGCTGGGCATCTTTTTTGTCGGCCTGCAAATGGTCGGCGAGCATTTGCGCCAGCTCAGCGGGCCTGGCTTTCGCACGCTGATCGCGCGCTTCACCGCCGCGCGCGGGGCCAGCGCCGCACTCGGCCTGGCCGCGGGGCTGCTGATGCAAAGCGCGACCGGCGTCACGTTTCTGCTGACGAACATGGTCGCCGCGGGACTGCTCGATACGTCGGCCGCACTGCCCGTGATTCTATGGACCAACGTCGGGCTGACGGCGCTGGCCTTCGTCGTGACGCTCGACATTCATCCGCTCGTGGCCTGGTCGATCGGGCTGTGCGGCGCCGTGGCCACGCTCGTCCGTCAGCGCGGCATTCGTCAGGGGGCGAATGTCTTGTTGGGCGTGGCACTCTTACTGTTCGGCTTACAAAGCATGGGGGCCGCGGCCGGACCGCTCGCCCATACCGATGGCTTGCAAACCACCGCGGCACATCTCGTCGCCTCGCCCGCCATTGCCTTCCTGGCCGGCTTCGTATTGGCCGCGGTCATGCAATCCAACACCGGCGCCACGTTGCTCGTAATCACGTTGGCCACGGGCGGGCTGTTCGACCTGCCGACGGCGGCCATGCTGATCTATGGCACCAACCTGGGAACGATCGTGCTGCGACAGTTGCTCTCGATCGGCCTTCGCGGCGCCGCGCGGCAACTGGTGCGCTCGGAAGACCTGTTCTGCCTGGCGAGCGGCCTGTTGATGGTGGCGCTGTTCTATCTCGAGCGGCTCTCAGGCCTGCCCCTGGCGCTATCCGCCGTGCGCCGTGCGACGCCGTCGCTAGCATTGCAGTTGGCGCTCGTGTTTCTGCTTTCGAATTTACTTCCGGCGCTCGTGCTGTCTTTTTTCCAAGGTACCCTGTTGCGGCTGGTCGCCTGGCGTTGGCCGGCCGACGTCGAGGCCAATGCCGCGCAACCAAAATTCCTGACCGCGCGCAGTTTGGACGACCCGGTCACGGCCGTCGATCTGATCCCGCGTGAATTGGCCCGATTGCTGGCCAGCCTGCGGCAATCGGTCGAAGCCCACCGCGCCGGCACCGACAACAGCGCCGTCGAGGACCAGCGCGCTATTGACTACGCGTTGCTAGCGCGGCGGATCGACGACTACGCGGCCCAATTAGCCACGGCTCCTCTTCAGAAATCGGTGGCCGAACGACTGAACGTGGCCCGCGAGTTGACGGCCGTCGTCGGCTATCTCGAGGCGGCGTACGCACAAGCACGCAGCTCGCACCATGCACTACGACGTTTCCCAGGTACTGAAGCAGTGCGTGACCAGGTCCTATCGGCGCTCGACGCGCTGTTGGCCGCGGCGATCGTAGCGGTCGATACGCGCCAGGCAGCGGCGATCACGCAGCTACGCGAGCAATCGCGCTACCACAGTGCGCTCGTGGAGCCGGCGCGCCAATCGTGCGTCCGTGGCACGGCCGACGAACAGCCGGGCGAGCATGTGGTCGCCCAACGCGCGGCCACACTCAAACTGCTAGCCGATTTCGAACTGATCACCTGGATGATCCACCGCCTGGCGAAGCTGTTGGAACAACTCAACCCGCCAACGAAGATCGCGGCGACGAAGCCGGAAAAAAAGTCTTGATCCGGCGCCGTGACGATCAATCCCCATGCACTTGACGCAACCGCGGCGAGATGCGCAACAGCCAGGCCAGACGCTCGAATTCGTTCAGCCAGTCCTGCACGATCGCGGCCAGTTCTTCGCCCGTGGGCAACACCAAACCGCTCGGGCACGAGGCGCCAAACATTTGCGCCATCATCTGCCTGTAGCGTGACAGCGTCCGATCGCCGTAGCGGCCGATCTCTTGCGAGTCCTCGTTGAGGAACACCACCACCGGCACGCGGCTGCCGCCGCATACTTTCAATTCGGCTGCCAGCTCGGGATTGGCGTCGCGGTCGAAGAACCGCACTTCCAACAGCGGGTTCAGCCGCTGGATGTGATCCAGGATCGGACATTGATAAACGCAATCGCCGCACCACGCTCCGGCCAGACAGGCAATGCGCATCGAGCGCGTAAAGCTGCGCACCAGGGCGGCTTGCTGTTCCGTCATCCTTACCGCGGCGTGCGCATCGGCCCAGCGACGCTGATGCTCGGGCGTGCCATATTTTTCGAGGAACGCGGTGTAGGTCAAACCGTGCGAAAAGCTTGTCGTCCAGTCAGTCATGGCGAATATCCAGCCTCCGTGGGGTAAGGCCGGCCTACCTGCAGGCGCTGGCCCCTGGTCTTTTCGGCAATTTCGAACGTATAGTCAACTAGCAGTGCGACTGCTCGCGCGAGCCGCGTGGTCTTGAATCGGGCCGGGCGACGCGTCATTATCATGCGGCAAATATAGCCGCGATTTTTCAGAGCTCGGTTTGAGATCCTGTGCGCGTCGTCAGCTACAACATTCACAAAGGCATCGGCGGGCGTGACCGGCGTTACCGTTTCGAACGGATCGCCGAGGTCATCGAGCATTTGCAGCCCGACGTCGTCTGCTTGCAAGAGGTGGACCACAACGTCCGCCGCACGCGCTTTGACCATCAGCCGGACTTGCTGGCTGCCCGGCTCAATGCCGTCGACGCATTCTATCAGCACAATGTGCATCTCAAAATGGGAGGTTACGGCAACCTGATCATTTCAGGCTGGCCGTTCCGTTCGAAGCACCAGATTTCGCTGCGTCTGAAATCCAAGAAGCCGCGAGGCGCGCAGGCCGTAGTGATCGATACGCCGCAAGGCCCGTTGCACCTGGTGAACTGGCATCTGGGTTTGGCCGAGCGCGAGAGAAGCTGGCAAGTGCATCACTTGCTGACGCATTCGTCATTTCGCGAAGCACACGAGCTGCCGACCTTAATCATCGGCGACTACAACGACTGGCGCAACCGCTTGAAGCACGAATCATTCGCCGAGCATGGCTTCGAGCAAATCACGAGCCCGCCGTCGCGATTCCGCTCGTTCCCCGCTTACTTGCCGCTGGGCTCGCTCGACAAGGCCTTTTATCGGGGCGCCATAAGTATCGATCGCGCCTTCATCGCGCATAGCGCCCTGGCGAAGAACGCCAGCGATCATTTGCCGCTGGTCGTCGATTTCGATCTGGGTAGCAATGGCTCGGCCGGCGTTTAGCCGCGAGTTGTGTCACTGACCTTTGTCATGCGTCCAGTTCTCGATCGGGGGACCGCCGGACGATTGCCACACGCGTGACGGGCGGTTAGCTTCTAACCCAAGCCGCTTCCGCGTGCTTGCCTGCCCTGCCCCGCACACCCGCCCCGGAGAGGAAACACCCCATGCGTCGTGCATCGTATTTCCCAATTTGGTTTGTCCTGCTATCGGCCGTCACCGCGGCATTTCATTTTTGCGGCGCCAGCGCGCACGCCGCCGACGAATATAAACATGGCCCCGATTCCGAGCGGCACGAGGGAGTGCCCAAGGGGACGGTGACCGAGCATCATTGGAAGAGCAACGTCTTTGCCGGCACCGAACGCGACTATTGGGTCTACGTCCCCTCGCAATACAAGGCCGACACGCCGGCGTCAGTGATGGTCTTTCAGGACGGCAAATGGTACGTCGACGAAACGCGCGACTTCCGTGTGCCGATCGTGTTCGACAATCTGATTCACCAGGGAGCGATGCCGGTAACGATCGGTATCTTCATCAACCCGGGCGTCTTCCCCGACAAGAAATCAGGGGACGGCAAGCCGGAATCAAACCGCAGCTTCGAGTACGACACGCTCAGCGATCAATACGCGCGCTTCTTGCTCGAGGAAATTCTACCCGAGGTAGCCAAGGAGTATCGCCTGACCGACCAGACGTCGGGCCGAGCTATCTGCGGCATCAGTTCTGGCGGAATTTGCTCCTGGACGGTGGCCTGGCAGCGTCCCGACGCGTTCAGCAAAGTGCTGAGTCATGTCGGCAGCTTTACGAACATCCGCGGCGGGCACGTCTACCCGGCGTTGATTCGCAAGACCGACCCAAAGCCGATCCGTATCTTCATGCAGGATGGCTCGGGCGATCTGGACAACGCCCACGGTAACTGGCCGCTGGCGAATCAGGAGATGGCCGCGGCACTGAAGTTTGCCAAGTACGACTATCGCTTCGAATACGGCGACGGCGGCCACAACGGCAAGCAGGGTGGCGCCATCCTGCCAGAGTCGATACGTTGGCTGTGGCGCGACGACAAATCGGCTGCCGCGCAATAAGGGCCGATACCAGACGCCAGTCGTAGCCCAGCAAGAGCTTGTCGCGTTTTCACTGACGTTGCATCTCGCATGCATCCTACGGTCGCTGTACCGCGCGGATGCGCGCCGCATGCACGCGCGCCACGTCCCACATATAGTGTGGGATGCGATGCATTTCAGCCTCGACGATATGTTCGGCGCACGATTCTGTGTCGCCGGTGGCCTCGAAATAGAGGGCCAGATAAAGATGGGCGTAAAACAGCCGTTCGTTTAAACGGTCGGGCGGCGGATCCCCATCCCGGGCGGCGCGTAACACTTCGTCCGGCGAAATATCACCTCGGTATAGCGCATAAACTTCCATCATCGGCACGCGCCCGTCCCGTTTGATGGACAGGATCTCGGCCCGGGCTTTCGCCAATCCCTCGCCGCGCGCCATGCACAGGTATCGCCACACCGCGTTCTCGACGTCGTTATCGTCGACCGTCTGGTAGCCCTCGAATTGCTTCCGTCCGTCCGCGAATCGCCCGGCATAGTAATACGAGATGCCTCGCTTCCAATGCGCCTTCTCCTGGTCCGGGCGCAGAGCGAGATAACGGTCGAAATCCGCGATCGAATCGTCGAACTTGCCGAGTTTAAATCGTTCGCTACCGCGCCGATCATAAAGTTCCGGCTGGTCGGGCGCGAGCTTTATGGCCTGGTCGTAATCCGGAATGGCTGCCTCATGTTCCCCCAGTGCCGCTCGGATGTCCGCGCGCAGTTGATAGCTGCGAGGATCGTCTTTGGCCGCTTCAATCGCTCGGCCGGCCAGTTCAACGGCACGCTCCGGCTCGCGATCCCGTAGCGCAGCGCGGGCCCGATCCAGAAGTTGCCCCACATCGCCATCTTCGGCCGATGCTAAAACGCAAACCGAAATGGCCAGAATGATCGCCTTGACTACATTCATCGTTCACCTCTCGCGGCGTTCAGGGTACGGGCAAGCCGCATCGTACCGCGCGTTGGTCTGACTGCCGACCTGGGAAGCTCGGCCAAGTACAATTTGTCACACGTCGGACGGTATCGCCCTCGAAAGTGGCGAATTACAATGCACGCCGATTCGATTCGTTTCCCGCCGTCCCCGCGCTCCGTGCTGGAGATACCTCGGTGAAAAAGCTTCCGATTGTTTCCGTGCTTTCCGTAGGAGTCTCGATCGTAATGGCCGTGAACTCGACAGTTAGCGCTGAGCCTATTAAGCCGATCAAAATCGGTATCATCGGTCTCGACACATCGCACGTCATCGCATTTACCAAGGCGATGAACGACCCGAGCGCCACGGGCGACCTGGCCGCCGTCGAGGTCGTCGCGGCCTACCCCGGCGGCAGCCCAGATATCCCTTCGAGCCGGGACCGCGTCGAGGGCTACACCAAGGAGTTGCGCGACTCGGGGGTCGAAATCGTCGGTTCGATCGATGAACTACTGTCAAAAGTCGATGCCATCCTTTTGGAGAGCGTCGATGGTCGACCCCACCTCAAACAGGCGATTCCCGTCATCAAGGCAGGCAAACCTTTATTCATTGACAAGCCGGTCGCCGGCACGCTCGCCGATGCGGTCGAGATATACAAGCTGGCGGCCGAGCATAACGTTCCCTGCTGGTCCAGTTCGTCACTTCGCTTCAGCCCAGGCATCCTCGGCATGCGTCATGATGAACGTGTAGGCGAAGTGCTCGGCTGCGACGCCTACGGGCCATGCACCTTGGAAGAGCACCATCCCGATCTTTTCTGGTACGGCATCCATGGCGTCGAGATTCTGTTCACCATCATGGGATCTGGTTGCGAGTCGGCGCAGCGCACGCAAACGGCCGATGGTGAAATGGTCGTCGGCGTGTGGAGCGGAGGACGTATCGGCACGTTCCGCGGCCTTCGCGCCGGCAAATCGGATTACGGCGCTATGGTTTTCGGTTCGAAGGGGGTCGTCCCAAGCGGATCGTACGCGGGCTATCAACCACTGGTCGCCGAGATCGCGAAGTTCTTCCAATCCGGGAAGCCGCCCGTGAGCGCCGCCGAGACGTTGGAAATTTATGCGTTCATGGAAGCCGCCGACGAAAGCAATCGCCAGGGAGGGAAGTCCGTCACGCTGAAATCGGTGATGGATCGTGCATCGGCCGCGGCCCAATAACGTCCGGTACAACAATCGGGCAATGAAAGGCGGGCGGGACGCCCGCCCCCCAAAACTGCAACAAGCTGCGCTACGCTTGTTCCTCAAGCCGCTTCACTGCGAGCCGCAGCACCCGGGCCAGGTACTTTCGATCGAGCATGTCTGCCGCGACGTCGGCCGTTACCCAGCGGCGTTGGCGACGGTCCGCCTCGAGCCAGGTCTCATCGGCTTCCTGCACGTGCATCAGGAAGACGGTAACCGTGAGCATGACGCCCCATTTGGCGTACTGATATTCGCCCAGCGGTTCGCCGACGACTCGGCCACGAAGACCGCCTTCCTCGTGGGCCTCTTTCAAGGCGGTCTCAACCGCCGTTTCGCCCGGATCGATCAAGCCCTTGGGAAAGCCCCAGCGGCCACTACTCAGCGAAGTGATCAGGCAGATCTCGAGCCTCCCATCGTGAACCCGATACGGGATGGCGGACGCCTGGAGCGAAGAAGGGGGAAACGGGGTGTGCATCTGTGTCTTATCCATTTCCCCAAATCGTCGGCCTGATTTCCGGACCGCGGGCCCTGTCAGTCTCAGTCTAGGGTCTCATTTTGACTCGGAAATCTCATTTTTGGACTGATTTCTAGCCGTGTCCCCGGCGGGTGATCGCCCTGAAAGAAAGGCCCGCGGGACAAATCGCCCAATTCTCGGCATTTTTCCTCAAGGAACAAAGAAAACAATCCCCCGGCTCCGGCTTGGCACCAGCTTTGCGTTCTATCCTTTCTCGTTAGGGGCAAATGATACGCAAGCACTTATTTGACCCAGAGTTTGCACGAAGCCAGTTACGTAAGGAGAGACAAGGATGCTAGTACTCAGCCGCAAAGCCGGCGAACGAATCAGGATTGGCGACAACATAACGATCGTCGTCAATCGAGTGGTGGGAAGTCGCGTCAGTGTCGGGATCGAAGCCCCGGCAAACGTCCGCATCGTCCGAGGCGAGTTGGAGTTCTTCGACGACGCCCCGATCGCGGAATCGGCAATCGCTGTTGCCAACTGTGCTGTGCCGATGGTGGCCGACCATCTGCATGCCGCCAAATAGCACCCCGCCCTGCGATCACTCAATCACGATTGGCGGCAGGGCGAGGCGGGTAATGGAAATGGCGCCGGCGAAGCAAACGTCGACGTCGTGGCCGCGAGAGCGCGGTCGACCGTGGTAATTAACGGCGTATCGATAGCGACCTTCGACAAGGCGGTAGCCAGCGGGAAGTGGATGGGGATCCATCTCGCAGAAAACAATCTCGGGGGAGACATGCGGGGAAAGCGGGTCGGGAAAGTTGACGTTCCAGTAGACGCCGGTTTCGGCGGACTTCGCCAGGAGCAGCCGAACCACATCCGCCGTCCAGCGCGCAGCGCGGTCCCAGTCGGCCGCGCTGTCGCGCCGGCGGTACTGGGAAAAGGCGATTCCCGGTTTGCCTAATAGCGCTGCCTCACGCACGGCGGCCACCGTCCCTGAGCGATAAATGTCGGCCCCCAAATTGGCCCCTTCGTTGATGCCGGAGATCACCCAATCGACTTCGGGCGCAATATGCCCAAGGGCCAGTCTTACGCAATCCACCGGCGTTCCGTCCAGCGCATGCCGCGAATGGGCCAAACTGGCTAGAGTCAAAGCGCGATCCATCGTGGTCTGATGTGCGCAGCCGGAGAGGTGCCGATCGGGGGCCAGGACGATACTTTCACCGATCAAGTTCATCGCCTGTTCGAGTGCCGCCAGGCCGGGTGCCTCGATGCCATCGTCATTGGTTAGCAGGAACTTCATTCCGCAATCGTACCCGCCACGCCCTCTGCTGGCCAAACGTACTTACCTCTACAGGTCGGCAGGGATTAACGAGAAGACCACGGCATCCGTCGGCCTGCCCTTTAAAACTAGCCGATTGCGCAGCACGCCCTCGCGCGTGGCTCCGATCTTTTCCGCGACGCGTTGGCTGGCCAGGTTTTCGGTGGCGACCAGGATTTCGATTCGCGTCAGGTCGAGATCCACCAGCCCGAAACGGACTAGCAGCCGAGCGGCCCGGGTTGCATGCCCGCGGCCGGCCGCATCTCGTCTTACCCAATAGCCAAGACTGGCGCATCCGGTCGTTCGATCGACGTGATACAGGCCGCATCCACCGAGTAGCCGGGATTGCGTTGCATCGGCGATGAAATAGTCGTACGCCCGGTCCTCGAAACGCTCGCTATCGACGCGGCGCAAAAACTTCACCGCGTCCTCGGCCTCGTAGTCGGCATGGCACCACGAGGTCCAACGCATCAAGTCGTCGAGCGAACTACGCACCGCTTCGACCATGGCCGCGACGTCGTCTTGGCATGGAACGCGCAACGCGATCGCTTCGTCGGCAAGTTCGCTAGGCATGGTCGTACGCCGGAACATTCGCAAATCGAGAGAGAGTGGGGGCTCATTGCGCAAGGGGCACTGAGTCCGACGCAATTTGATCCCACGGCACTGCCTGCATCAAGTCAGACTGCCTCGAACGGCGTCTTGCCGTAAGCATGATAGATGCCTCGCGCGTCGCGAGGCGTCAGACGGAATCAACTGTCGGGTCGATCCTGCGACAGCCATTCCGAAAGCGTGCGCGGCTGCTTCGGCTCGGGAAACATCCAGGCCATAAAACCCGATCGCGGCTTCTTGCGCTGCTTTTCCGCAGCCGCCTGCTGCTGCTTGAGCCGCTTCTTCGCCTGAGATTTTTGCCGCTCTTGCTGCCAATACGTGGGATCGAGCGGCTTCGACACGGTCTCGGTCAACTGCCGCGTGCCCGTCTCGAGCCGACCCGTGAACGAATCGTCATCGCGTGCCACGATCTGGTCGGAACCATCGCGCGAACCGGCCAGTGTCTGCGAACCTGTCGGCGCCAACGGTTGGCAACCGGCCAATGTCGCGCCCAGCAGAGGTACGGCAAACAGTGATCGAGACCAACTCACGGCCTTGAATCTCCACAGACAGATCGGAACGATCGAGACGGGGCTGCCCAATGCGCGGCGCCCGGGAATCGGACGCACACGGCGACGGAGTGTCGCAAAATCGGGCAAGCCGGTCCAGGTGGCTTTGTGCGATTCAAAATCGCATCCGTCGCGGTCCGCTTAGAGATAACAGTGTCCGACGGTGGCAATTGTCCGCGATTCCCCTTTTTCGTAGCATAAGGCTAGGTTTACCGGTGTTATTGGCCTTCAAATGGTGTTCGCGTCGGCTCGTTCGCGACGCGGATTTTTCACGCAACCTATGCTAGCTAGGAGTGAGGCCGCGGCGGAAGTGATGGCCGGGGGCTCGCATTTCAAAGACTTGTCAGGGCGGTGAGCGACGTATGACGAATCCTCGGTTTGGTTTCATCGGCGCTGGCCGAATGGCAACGGCGCTCGCTCGAGGTTTCGTCCGGGCGAAGCTAGCCTCTGTGGATCGGATCGTAGCAAGCGATCCCTATGCAGCCGCCGGCGAACGGTTCACCGCCGACACCGGCTGTCGCTTTGTTGCCAGTAACCTGGACGTACTCGCCAATTCCGACGTTATTTTTCTGGCGATTAAGCCGCAGCAAATGACGCCTGTCATGGCGGAGTTGCACGGCGCGGCAAAACGCGACCATCTGGTCATCTCGATTGCGGCCGGAGTGCCGCTTGCGGCGCTCGCGGCGGGGCTCGGGAATGCGCCAAGGCTCGTGCGCGTTATGCCGAATACTCCCTGTCTTGTCGGCGCTGGTGCCAGTGGCTACTGCCTTGGACCCAATGCGACGGCCGACGATGCGCATCTGGTCGGCAGGTTGCTCGGCGCGGTCGGTACCGCTCACCAGGTTGAAGAGTCCTTGCTAGATGCCGTAACGGGCCTGTCCGGATCGGGCCCGGCATTCGTCTACGTCTTGATCGAAGCATTGAGCGACGGCGGCGTGAAAGTCGGTTTGCCGCGCGATATCGCGCTGGCCCTGGCCGCCCAAACAGTTCGCGGCGCCGCTGAAATGGTGCTGGCCACCGGTGATCATCCGGGTGTCCTCAAGGACGCCGTCGCTAGTCCCGGCGGCACGACGATCGCAGGCCTGGCAGCGTTGGAATCGGCCGGCGCGCGGGCTGCCATGATTGCCGCGGTCGAGGCCGCCACGCGGCGTAGCGCCGAGCTGGGGGCCCTGTCAAAATCCAAGAGCCTGTGACACAATGGTCCGCGATATCAGAAATCGCACTTTGACCGCCGATTGAGGGGCCGACGAAGCCACGGATGTGCCGCGGTGTACCGGAACGAGCCGAATTTTGCCTGGGCATGGGAGGTTGGCAGAAAGCCATAACAATGTCCGTTTTTTGCCTGATCGACGACAAGCACGTCCCCCTTTACCGCGTTATCTGGGTTGCCGCGACCCCGCACTTTTGTGGCGAAGATGACTGCCAATGCGAAGGGGATTACGAGATTCGCCTGGAGCAAGGCGAGGTCGTATGGGCCAACATGGAGGAGCGCGACGCGCTGCTCAAGGCCCTGGAAGAATGGGCCGGCGGCCCGGCAGGCCCCGGCGATAATTGGGAGTAACTTCCGGCGGACTGGCGACTCAGGACGCGGTGGGAACTGGCGTATGAAATCACACGATTCGGCAGCTTCTCAGACCGCGTCCGTTCTCGCAACGTGGGAGACCACACCGAACCGCTGGCTCGTAAGTTTGCCGCGCTAAGGATGTTGCGATGACGATGTTCGATACCGAAAACTTCCAGTGGCGCGAAACTTACTTCGTGCTTTTCCGCTCGGCGAAGCGTCCCACACTCGCCAAAGTCGAAGCGACACTGCGCGAACTAGGCAGCCACTATCAACTGGCCGATATGCAGGCCGGCGAAGGCGACACCTTTGAATCGCTCACGCTGTTCTCACCCGACGATTTCGCCGCGCTCGATATCAGCTACCTGGCAGGCGAAGATGTGCAGGATCAGGTGGCCTCGCTCGTCGAGGAGTTACGTCCTGGTGAAGGTGTCGAGCCGGCCAAACTGGCCCTACTACCAAAGTGTGACGCGCGATTCGATGTCATGCACTTCGAGCAAATGATCGGCAACGACGCAGGGGAAGAAGCCGACGAGATGCTCGACCCCAGCACGCTCTTGTTAGTGCTCGAAGCGTTGGTCGAATTAACCGGCGGCGTCGGAATCGATCCACAGTCCGGATCGTTGATGTAAACCAAATTCTGTCGGAAAGATTCCCTGGCAGGCAGAATTTGGCCGGCAAAACTGCTCGCACCCGATCTGTACACCCTCCCTTCCGGTTTTCTGCCCGTTAGACAACTGCCCCTCGCGTTCAAGGATCATTCATCGCATGAGTCATGCCCCTACCGAAAGCTCGGAAGTTTCGCTCCAGCCCAGCGAGGGTTGGCACTGCAGTCATCTTTTTTATCGGTTCGATCGCGGCGTGCTTGCCGCGCTGTCGCCCGACGCTGTGCGGACCGGGCGCGAAGAAATCGCCGCCTTATTGAATCCCGAAGTTGCCGGCGGGCCTGCGCGGTTGCAAACCTCGATCGTGTCAGGACACAAGGCCGATTTCGCCCTGATGGTGCTCGATCCCAATCCGTTGGTGGTCGATGGCTTGCACGAACGCCTGCTGGCCAGCCGCCTCGGTCCGGCGATCGTGCCGACGTACTCGTTTGTCTCGATGACCGAAGTCTCGGAATACGTCCCCTCGGTCGAGCAATATGGTGAGCGTTTGGTCAAAGAGGGAGAAGACCCCAACGGTCCGGCCTACAAAGCGAAACTGAAGGCGTACGAATCGCGTGAAGAGATGATGCGCCGCCAGCGACTGACACCCGAATTGCCCCCCTGGCCCAACACCTGCTTCTATCCGATGAACAAAAAGCGCAAGGTTGGCGAAAATTGGTTCCTACTCGATTTCGCCGAGCGCAGCCGATTGATGTCCGAGCACGCTCGCAGCGGCATGAAGTTCGGCGGCCGCGTGACGCAGTTGATCACGGTCTCGGTCGGGCTCGACGATTGGGAATGGGGCGTCACCCTCTGGGCCCGCCGGCCCGAGTTCCTCAAGGAAATCGTCTACACGATGCGATTCGACGAGGCGAGCGCCCGTTACGCCGAGTTTGGCCCGTTCTACACCAGCTACATCACGACCGCCGACAAGCTGCTCGACCACTGCCGTGTCGGCATCTAGATAGCTTCTAGTGACCAGCCCTACCGTCTCGCGCCGAGTTAGGATTCGTATCGCGCCCAGCAATCCGCCGGAGTTCGAGCAACGCTTCGGTGCGATAGCCAAATGAGGGCAGGAATGGCCGCAACCGGCCCCAGCGCAATGATCCCGAGCCCCACCATGGCAAGTGGGGCATCGGTCTGCCTCGGATTCTCGACATTGATTCCGGCGATACTCAGGGCACCGCCCAAAACAAGAATCGGGACAAACAAGGAACTGGCGAGCACAAAAATCGCATGATTAAAGCCTCCGTAGCCAGCGACTGCTTCGGCGATTCGTGAGAATTCCGAACCCGATTCTTTGCAAATCGCTGGGAGCACAAACACCCGCACATGGCGATGCACTGCGCAACTAATACCGACGATGCCTAAGATGGTTGAGGCGCCTAAACCAATTAGTAGGGTGATCATCGTCTGCCCAATCGTTTCGATTCCCGGGCCGACGGCAAAGATCTTCTCGACGAGGAGAAACACAAGTACGTTCAGCAGCGCGTACGTAGCCGCCCGCCAACCCGCGACCGCCAGGTAGAACCAGAAGCAGGTGCGGCCTCGCGCGCGGTCGGGATCATAGGCACGAAGCCAGAATGCCGATTCTACGGCACTCCGCCCAGCCGTCAAAAACGGCAAGAGGCAGGCGATAAACGGATTGCCCGTAAGGACAAATACGGCTACGGCCGCCCCCAAGATCGCGAACCAAACCATTCCGATGATTTCTCGAAAATCGTGAATCGTCCCGCTACGATGATACCGTAGTGATGAGGTCGGCGAACGCCAGAAACTACAAACCTCGCTGCTTCACGGCGTGTGTGTCATTATAGTTGTCGAGCTGCGAAATAGTTGTCGAGCTGCGAATCGCTCGGATTCCAACGCCGATCAGCGTTCCGGCGGCACAAAACGAAACTCACTGTGGAGCGGAAACCAATGGACGCATCCATGAATCGCCGCAAGTTTCTGGCAACTAGCTCGGCAGCCTTGGCCGCCACAGCAATTTCGCCCGTCGCGCTCCGCGCCGCCCGCAGTCCCAATGAGAAATTCACGCTCGGAGTCATGGGGCTGAACGGCCGGGGTCGAGCGTTGGCCGGGGTTCTGGCCGCGCAGCCGGACGTGGCGATTGCTTATCTGTGCGACGTCGACGAAGCCACGATCGGTCCAACCAGCGACAACGTTGCCAAGAGCCAGCAGCATGCTCCGAAGGCCATCGCGGATTTTCGCCGGATGCTGGATGATCCCGCGGTCGATGGCGTGGCGATCGCCACGCCCGACCATTGGCATGCCCTGGCCACGATTCACGCCTGCGCCGCCGGTAAACATGTCCTGGTCGAAAAGCCGGCCTCGCACAACGTCATCGAGGGGCAGCGTATGGTGGCCGCGGCACGGAAGCACAATCGGCAGGTCCAGGTCGATACGCAGCGCCGCTCGAGCGCCTCGATGAAGGCGATGGTCGATTTTCTTTCTTCCGGGGGCGTCGGCAAACTCCATTTCGCGCGCAGTTGGATTACCTCGCGCCGTGAAAATATCGGTCACGCCGCCGACGAAGCGACGCCACCCGGGGTCGACTACGACCTGTGGCTCGGACCGGCCCCGGCTCGTTCCTTTAATCGCAACCATTTCCATTATCGCTGGCACTGGTTCTGGGATTACGGTACCGGCGAATTAGGAAATAACGGGGTACATGGCCTTGATATCGCCCGCTGGGGTTTGGGGGTCGACATGCCGTTGTCGGTCGTCTCGAGCGGGGCAAAGCAGTTCTTCGACGACGACCAGGTCACACCTGACACACAAGTGGTGTGCTACGAGTTTCCCGGCCTGACTTTGGTCTGGGAGCATCGCACTTGGAGCCCCTACGGCATGAACGATTCGGCGTTCGGCGTCGAATTCCACGGCGCCGATGGAGTTGTCACAACCGATGGCCGCACGTGGTGGATCCACCGTCCGAAAGAAGCCAAACAATCGGGCTTCGACGGTGATTCCGGCTACGAGCCGCAACATCAGCGCAACTGGCTCGACGCGATCCGCGGCGATGCACAACTCGCGGCGGACATCGAAGTGGGGCACATCAGCACCTCGCTGTGCCACATCGGCAACATTTCACAGCGTCTCGGCCGCAAGCTGGCCTGGGATGCCGTGACTTGGAAATTCGCTCCGGCGGATAAAGATGCCGATGCGCTGCTCGGGCGCGAATATCGCGCGCCCTGGACGCTGCCCTCGGTGTGATGCAATCGCGGGGATCGTTTTCCCGCGCCGGCTCCATTATGTTGTAGGCCGGTCGCGGGAAAGCATTCGAATCTGGACCACGTGGTCGCGGCACAACGGTGCTCGCGCGTGATGCACTTCTGGAAAAAGGCGGGGATTCGCATGGGCAAGTATGTCTTGGCGCTCGACCAGGGAACGACTTCGAGTCGCGCCATTATCTTTGGCCATGATGGGCGGATCGTCGCCAGCTCACAGGAAGAGTTCGAACAGATCCTGCCCAGGCCAGGCATCGTCGAGCATGATCCGGAAGCGATCTGGACCACGCAGCTCGACGTTGCCAAAGCTGCGATCGCTGCCGCACAGCTCGCCCCATCCGACATTGCCGCCATCGGTGTCACGAATCAGCGCGAGACGACGATTCTCTGGGAGCGTGCGACCGGCCGCGCGGTGGCCAATGCGATCGTCTGGCAAAGCCGCGTGTCGGCCGACATCTGTGATCGCCTCAAGGCTGACGGACTTGCCGAAACGATTCGCCGCAAGACCGGGCTGGTCGTCGACGCCTATTTTTCGGGCTCGAAGATCAAGTACTTACTCGACACCATTCCCGGCCTGCGCCGTGGGGCCGAGGCCGGCGAGATCCTCTTCGGCACTGTCGATTCGTACTTGATTTGGCGGCTAACCGGCGGACAGATCCACGCCACGGATGTCAGTAACGCGAGCCGCACGATGATCTTCAACATTCACACCCTCGATTGGGACGACGAGTTGCTAAAGCTCCTCGACATTCCGCGCAAAATGCTTCCCGAGGTGCGTGAATCATCCGAGGTTTACGGCGAAACCAGATCGGAACTCTTCGGCGCGCCGATCACGATTGCCGGTAACGCCGGCGACCAACAGGCAGCCACCTTCGGCCAGGCGTGCTTCTCTGTCGGAGCCGCGAAGAATACATATGGCACCGGTTGCTTCATGCTGCTCAACACGGGCGAGAAAGCGGTCGACTCCCAGCAGAATCTACTCACGACGATCGGCTGGAAAATCGGCGGCCGCGTGACCTACTGTCTCGAGGGTTCGGTGTTCGTCGCCGGCGCGGTCGTACAGTGGCTACGCGACGGTTTGGGCATAATCGAGTCCTCGGCCGACGTCGAAGCGCTCGCCCAATCGGTCCCTGACGCGGATGGGGTTTATTTTGTGCCCGCCTTCGTTGGATTAGGGGCGCCCTATTGGGACCCTTACGCGCGCGGCGCAATCCTTGGATTATCGCGCGGCACGAAGGCGGCGCACATTGCCCGCGCGGCCGTCGATTCGATGGCGTATCAGTCGCGCGACTTACTCGAGGCCATGCAGAAGGATGCCGGGATCGAGCTCAAGGAATTGAAGGTCGATGGCGGCGCCAGCGTCAACAACGCATTGATGCAATTTCAGGCCGACGTCTTGGGCGTCAAAGTACGCCGTCCCGTCGTCTCGGAAACAACCGCCCTTGGCGCCGCTTACTTGGCAGGCCTGGCCGTCGGCGTATGGCAAGACGCAGCCGATGTGACGCGCAATTGGGCGCTCGAAAAAGAGTTCGATCCCCATATCGACGGTGCAACACGGCATCGCCTTTTTACCGGTTGGCAAAAGGCCGTGGCCCGCGCGCGGGATTGGCACGACGATTAATCGACGCCCCGAGAGGTGCGTCCTGCATCGGCCGCTGACCGAGTCGATCCTAGTGGCGCGCTTGCACGGCCTCGGCGGCGTAGCGCTTCGGATTCTGCTGGAACATCTGCAGAGTCTGCTCGCTGGTGAACAGATACACGTGATCGGCGTACGAAACGCCATACATGCGGCTGCCCGGCAGATTCTGTCCTTGATCCAACGCCAGAACCGGATCATTGCCCGCCATCACCGGGCTGTAGCGGTCGGGATTCGCCTGAAACCGTTGCTGCTCTTCAGGTCCGGCAAATAAGTAGGTGCGACCGTGATGTTGCATTCCCCAGCGTAAGTCGCCTGGCACCCAAGCATGCCTCTCCGATAATGCGACCGGGCAAAAACCATCCAGACCCAACGGCGCATTGCCGGGCGGAAGTTGCGGTGGTGCAGTCGCCAGTTGCGCCGACGGCTTCGCGGCACCGCTTGGATTTCCCATCGTGGCACCGGGCGCCATCGCGCCAGGCTGAGCCGGCGGCGCAGTAGCTGCCGCGAGTTGAGGTCCCGCATAAGGATCCGCCGGAGGCGCCGCGCTCGGCGGCGGAGCCGTCTGCGCTTGCGAGGCCTGAGTGTACGGGTTGTTGTTCGGATCGATCGTGGGCGCTTTCGGCTGATTGAAATAATCCGCGTAACGACCGCCGCTGGTTGGATTCGAAGCAGCCCCTGCCGCTGGGCCAGAAGATTGAACCAGGCCCGCCGATTGAGCTTGTGCCCCTGCGGGGGACTGACCGCCGCGAGCCGCATTGGCCACACGCGTCAGTGATGTGGAATATTCCGTACTCGAGAGCGGGCTTTGTACACGTTCGATCAACTGCCCCTGCGGCGTGATCACGACGTCGGTCGGAATCGACTGCACGCCATACTGTCGGGCCGTGGCAGGAAACGAGTCGTAGTTGAGCTTCACGCCCACGTAGTTGGCCGTCAGATCGCTGCCGAAGCCCGGCTGACTGAAGACGTCGCGTTCCAGCTGCTGGCAGGGCTGGCACCAGGGCGCGCCAAAATGGATGACCACCAGGCGATTGGTGCGGGCGGCCGTTTGTTTGGCCGCCTCGAGATCGGACTCCCACGTAAAGCCACCCGGGGCCGCCAGGCAGCGCGATCCCAGTAACAAAACCACTAGAGCCGAACGCCAGCAGCGAACCGCAAGCATGGCCGGAATCCTTGTGTGCCGGAATGCCAGCCTCTGAACCGTGAGAGGCGGCGTGCCCTTATTTATCGGCAATTCGGTTCATCCGGATCGTAGAAAATAAAGTGATTGCCGCGAGCCGGCCGATTATTAGGATCAGTCCACGACTTGCCGAAAAAATCCGTTCCGCGGGAATGCTGCTCCGGGTCCGGTCAGGCGGCCGCGACCAACCGAGGAGCCACAGAAATCCCCCCCAGATCGCTTGACATAGCGGCACGTGTGGCTAAGATTGCCTTAGTTCAGGAAGCTATCTGAGATACAGGTGCTTCAAAACTCGCGAGCCGAGTGAATCGCGAGTCGCCCCCAGTGCGAGAGTGTGATCTCGGGGGGGAGCGAATTGGGCCTTACGATCGAGGCCGCTCAGTTTCCCAGTCTGGAAGACGGGCGCTTCTTCAGTTAGGCCATCCGTACACGAGTTCCTGGTGCTCGCTTTGCATGCGCTCGCTTAGAGCGTGACCGTGGCAAGAGATTCTGCACGGCAGCAGAGCGGTTCGCTGCGTTGGTTACACGATTTTCGTCCACTTGATTGTTGTCCTGGGGACGGGAATTGACTTCTGGGTAAAGGGTCGACGGGACCACATCCTGCCGGTCCATTCTGTGAGTTTGGTGCGGAACCAAACATGCCGCTTGAATTGCGCGCGCGTTTCTGAACGATTCGATCAGCTGCTGCGCGCAATACAGCGTTCCTTTCTTGGGTGAGACATGACGAAAAAGAAGCGCGGCCGTGGACGTGGGCGGCAAGGTGGGGGCGGTGGCGGTGGAGGAGGCGGGGGGGGCGGCGGCCACTTCCATAACAATGGGCATCGTGGCCGTGGCGGGCATCGCCCGCGACCAGTCAACGGCGAACGTCCCTATTACCCCGCGCCCGAGCAACCCGACAACGGCGAGCCCATTCCTCTGGAACCGGCCTCCGGCGTCCTGGAGTTGCACCCCAACGGCTATGGCTTCCTGCGCGACCCCAACAACAACTACCAGCGCGAACGGACCGACCCCTTCGTGCCGGGCACGATGATCGACAAGTACCGCCTGCGCGAAGGGGTACTCGTCAACGGCATGGTGCAGCACAGCCGCAAGCAAGAGGGCCCGCGGCTGAAAGAGATCATCGATATCGACGGCATGAAGCCCGAGGATTATCCCCTCGTCAAGAACTTCGACGGCCTCACACCAATCAATCCCGAATCGTGGCTACGTCTCGAGACCGGCGGTCAACCGTTGAGTCCGCGCGTGATGGACCTGCTGACCCCGCTCGGCAAGGGCCAACGAGCCCTGATCGTGGCTCCGCCGCGCACCGGCAAGACGATTCTTCTGCAGCAAATCAGCCAGGCTATCTCGGCCAATTACCCCGAGGTCAAGCTGTTCGTGCTGCTGGTCGACGAGCGGCCCGAAGAAGTCACCGACATGCGCCGCAGCGTGCAGGGCGAGGTCATCGCCAGCAGCTTGGATCGTGACGTCGAAAGTCACGTGCGGCTGTCACAATTGGTGGTCGAGCGGTGCAAGCGGTTGGTCGAAATGGGGCAAGACGTGTTCTTGCTGATGGATTCGATCACGCGCATGGCCCGCGCCTTCAATAAGTGGGTCGGCAATACCGGCCGTACCATGTCGGGCGGCGTCGACATCAAGGCTCTCGACATTCCCAAGAAGCTGTTCGCCACGGCCCGCGTATTCGAAGAAGGGGGCTCACTGACGATCGTTGCTACGGCCCTGGTCGATACGGGCAGCCGGATGGATGAACTGATCTTCCAAGAGTTCAAGGGGACCGGCAACATGGAATTGGTCCTCGATCGCAAGCTGGCCGATCGGCGCGTTTGGCCCGCGATCGACATCTCGCAATCGGGCACGCGGCGCGAAGAAAAGCTGCTCGAACCCGACACCTTGCACGCCGTCACCATGCTGCGTCGCACGCTGTCGAGCATGCATCATGTCGATGCGATGGAGCAGCTCACCAAGCAGTTGGGCAAGTTCAAGTCGAACAAAGACTTCATTGCACTGATTGCCGGTTCACGCGTTGCCGACTAACGCCAGGCCCACAGCACTGCTAGCACGGCGCGCGTCAATGTAGTATTCGCGGTGCTTTGGTTCGCGCCTATCTTGCGCGTTTTCGCGCTGCGCCCCTAAGCTTGGCTTTGCCGTTGTCCGCCGTCGAGTTGCCTGCTAAAAGCGGCCTCTGCGCATTCGCGCAATACGTCATTTCTCGGCTCGCGTGGCAGTCTCGGGTCAACTCCTTGCCTGAGAGTTAGATCTCCCGCGTTATGCAAATCGATTCCAGCAATGCGCCTTACGACTCATCGGGTAAGGCCGCCGATGGTTCGCAACTCGCACCTAAGAGGAAGCACTGCTGCGCGCATTTGGCGTCGAAGCTCGCCCTGTCACTAGCCGCGGTCGTTTTCGCACTGCTGGCCGCCGAAGGCGTGACGCGCCTTTTCTCGCACGTCGTGCCCCCTCTACTTTGCAACGACGCGAAGGTCGGCATGATTTATTGCCCCAACTTTGCCGGCTCGGTCTATATTCCCGAGTCGGATCGTGACGTCCTTTTGCGTTTCAATCACCACGGCATGCGCGGTCCGGATGTTCCGTACGAAAAGCGTCCCGGCGTGCGGCGCATCGCGGTCGTGGGGGACTCGATGATCGCGGCCGTCGCGACCGACGAAGACAAGACACTCGTATGCCGGCTTGCTGACCGGTTGAACGCCTCGCCGGCAGATGCACGATTCGAAGTGCTGAATTTCGGGATCTCGGCCTCGAGCACCGGACAGGAACTGGTGCTTTATCGAGAGCTGGTGCGCAAGTTCCAGCCCGATATCGTCATTTGCGCGTTCTGCGTGGCCAACGATTTCGGCGATAACTGCCAACGCCTGACCAGCAACCGTGGACGTATCTATTTCGATGTGAATGACGACGGCGAGCTCGTTCAAATTCCACTCGTGCCGGGCCGTGCGCAACTCAATTCATGGCTCAATCGTTACAGCCGCTTTTACGTCTGGCAGAAAGACGCCACGCAGCGAGCGATCAACATCGTCCGCGGACGAGCGCTCAGCCTGGCCACCCGCGCTGGCCATGACATTAGCTCCGTTGAATCGGGCGGGATCGGCATCTTCTGCACCGCGCCGGGCGAAAACCTGGCCCACGCCTGGAAAATCACCGAGACGCTCGTGCAGACAATGGCACAAGAAGTCCGTGCCGACGGCACCGATTTCTTGCTCGCCGTCATCCCGTTTGGCGTGCAGATCTACGACGATACCTGGCCCGAGATCGTCGCGGCCGCGGCAAGACAGTCGATGGAACAGCGCTTTCCCGATCAACGGCTCGCCGCGATCGCTCAGGCGGCTGACTTTCCATTGATCTTGATGACCGACCGATTTCGCGCCGCGGCGCCGCATCATTCTCAGGCCTTCGATGACGAGCTGCTGCACTATGGTGCCCTGGGCCATTTGAACGATCGCGGCAATGACCTGGCTGCCGAGGTCGTCTATCAGGCCTTAAAACTACGGCAGGCAACAATCGCGGCACAGCATATGCCCGGCCGCGAAAAGACGCGTCGCTGAGACCTCTGGGGATCTAGCGCCGCCGACTTCTGGCGAACGATCTCGCGCCCACGATCGGGCGGGGCGCTGCAAAACATCCGGTCGTCCATAATGTTTCGCGCCCGGACTGCGGTTATAGTGAACCGCTGTCCGTATTCCGGCCACTCTTCGTCACAGAATTTTGCCGTGCGCCGATTCATTCCACTGTCCGTTTTCTTAGCCCTGGTGAGCCTGGCAACGCTCACCCTAGCCAATGAACCGCAGGTCGCGCCGGATCGGCTGGTCGGCATGCTTGTCGACGTGCAGGGTAAACCGTTAGCCGGCGCCCGGCTTCTGCGCCAGAGCCTCAAAGGCGGAGCGTGGGACGCCACTTGCGAAACGGATGCGCAGGGGCGCTTCGAACTCCGCATGGGTGCCGGTGACCCGTTTCATGCGGGGAGTATGGAATCGGTGCAGGTCGAAACGACTTCCGGCATGCACTTCGAAACGAACTTTGTTATCGCTGAAAAACTCACCGAGGTACGCCTTCCGACGATCGTGAATCCTGGGCTCGCAGCACCGAGCAACATCGACACGGATGAGTTGGCGGGGCGGGTCGTCGACGAGCAGGGCACCCCGCTAGAAGGAGTTGCCGTACAGACCTGGGGCGAAAGCTCGCATAAAGCTATGACGAGCAAAGACGGAACGTTTCGCATCCAGCGACTGGAGCGAAATCGAACGGTTGCCGTCCGTTTCTTTAAAGCCGGTTATTCACCGGAAATGTTTGTCCATCAACCGACGGGTAAACCCGGTCTGGTAGTCGCGCTCGGCAAACGGACGTTTTTGACCGGCGTCGTACGCGACGCTGAGGGGGATATCGTCTCACACGCTCGGCTGAAAGCGATTCAAAGCGATAAGCATGCGGATCAAGGAATGGTTCCGGGTATGTCCACCCACACCGTGACAAATGAAACCGGTGAGTTTCACATGTTCCTACAGCCCGACGCCTACGACTTTCAGATCATCGCTGGCGAGCGCGGGATTGAAAGGCTTTCACAGCAGGCTATCCATGCCGGCGCCAACAAATTGGATTTCACGCTACGGCCGGGTATTGCCTTCCGCGCTGTCGTCGTTGACGCCCACAGCGGTGAGCCAATCCCGGACGTCCGCATCCGGTCCAGCGATCAAAAGGAACCGGTCGGGCGATCTAACGCGGATGGGTTGGTCATCATCCCCAATTTGCTGCCGGGCCATCTCGAGGTCGAAGTCCAGGCTCCTGGCTATGCACGCTGGTGGTCCGAGCAATGCACGAACGAATTAAGCCGACGCCACTTCGAAATCGAGAATCCGCGATGGCAACGCAACTTTAACTATCTGCATTTCAACGTTGTCGCGGCGATGCCGACCGCGAAGATCGAGCTCGAGCGGGCTGTCCGCGTTCGTGGTACCGTCATCGACCCTGAAGGAAATCCGGTAGAAGGCGCCACCGTCGCCCCCGCGTTAAGCGGCTCGGGCGGATCGATCAGTGGCGATACCCGTCTCACAGTTCGCACCGGACCCGAGGGTAGATTCGAGCTTTTCCTGCCGGCCAGCAATCAGGCGCAATACAACCTGATGGCGCATGACGGATCGTATGGTGAGCAACGCACTTGGGCCAACGGCGTGCTGCCGCCCGTCTCGACCAAGCCGGGGGCTGAACTCAACGACGTCCAATTACAGCTCACCCGACCAGGCACGATTCGTGGCAAGGTTGTTGATGAAAATGGCAAGCCGATTCCTTTGTGCAATATCGAAGCGCATGCGACCGACGGGCTGGAGAATCGCATGTTCGTGCCCACGACGACGGCGAGCGAGGATGGAACTTTTGAGCTAAAATGCGTCCGCGCCACGACGCAGAAGGTTCGCGCCCGCTGGCGCGCTGGCGAATGGTTTGACGAAGCGACTCCTGTGGAGGTTGCAGTCGTGGCCGGAGAAACGGCCGACGTCCAACTTACCGCGATTCCGCTGGCAGAACGTCCGGTGCGGGCCAAAGTTTTGGGGCAGTCGGGCACCTACATCGAGTTCAAAATGCCGAAGGAACTCGAGAGGCAGTTAAAGAAAAAGTGAGTGCCAGTTGCGACGCCTAAGCGACTCACTTCGCGGTGGCACGAAATGGCTGCTTTTCGGTGTACAACTGCAACCTTCGCCGGGCCTCGCTTGTCGCGTCGGCATCGTCGCCTTGCCGGTCGATGGCTTTCTGTTGGTATTTGACGGCCTGGTCGAAATCGCCGCATTCGGCATAGGCGGCGGCCAGCGTGGCCAGCTTATCGGCGACCGTCCAGCCGCTGAGTTCGCAAGCCGTTGTCGCAAGCCGCACCGCGGCGGCCCCGTCGCGATACTTCTCGTCGGGGCTGCTTGCACGCAGTAGAGCAAGACCGTCGTGCGCCGCCGAATCGTTGGGATCCAGTCGGATGGCCTCGTTGTAATCGTCGATCGCTTTTTGGTACTCATCCTGCGCGCGCCACGTGTCACCACGCTTGGCAAAAGCGATGTGGAAATTGGGATTCACGCCCAGGGCCCGGTCGTAATCGTCGATGGCTTTATGGTATTCTCCTTTCGCCTGCCACACAGCGCCGCGATTGGCGTAGCTATCCGCTGTAGGCACTAGTCGCAGCTTCTCGCTGAAATCGGCGATGGCCCGATCGAGTTGCCCCTGCTCTTGCCAGGCAACGGCCCGAAAGTTGTACGCCCAGGCGTTGTCCGACCGGCGCGCGATGAGACGGGTGTAGTACGCCACGGCCTCGTCGAGCGTCACGACCTGGCTGCTTTTGACCCATCCCTTTTTGTCATCCCCGACCCACAGCCAGGGGCCATTGACGCTTTGCACGACCAGCGGAAAGGTCAAAGATCGGAAATTGACCACGACGCCATTGGCCGAAATCTCGCAGCGTTCTTTGGGGAGCACGCGCCGCCCCAGCCAACTTTTTGCCGGCTGCGCGGCCGGGGCCGGAATGCCTACCGACAGGATGACGAGAATCGTTGCGCCGACGAATTGCCTACGATCCATTCCGATCGACTCCGCATTAGTTGACCAAAGCGCGTTGTCGTCAGCTTACCCGTCCCGGCCGGCGCAACCTAATGGACGAACATCGTTAGCGATCGCTAAGCACGGGAAGCCCCGAAAAAGCCCGTCGCAGCCTGCGATTCGGCGGAGCAGGGCATCGCAAAATCACTTCGAAGGGGGCGGTGTTTTTCGACTTTGGAATAAGCTAGAATTCTCCGTGCTCTGGGAGGGTAAGCGAATGGTTAGCGGCCACACTGGAAATGTGGTGCCCCGCAAGGGGTTGCGAGTTCGAATCTCGTGCCCTCCGCTCTTATCATGTCGCGTCCGGTAGTGAAATCGGACGTCGACGCGAAACGCATCGACTGCGACAACGAGACTTGTAACGCGGTCACGGCCTTCCAAGGCACGTTCGACGCATACCTTCGGCGAAGCTCTGCCGGCCGAAGCCGTCAGGTTTACAGCCGCGCCGGCGAATAAGCATTGCGGGGCATGTTAGCGGCTCCGCACTTCCCTACCGCCAAGGTCGGCCGCACTGGCCTTGGCGGATTTTTCTTGCGCCCACTTCGCCCTTGGCCGTAGCCCGACAATTCACGCATTTCAAGCGGCTCTGACCCGTGCGTTAGTGGTCCGAAGGGGCCCTCGCTTAACTCGGCCGCAGCCCCTCACCGGCCGGCTCAGAATCCGCTAATCGCGGTCACGACGCGGACCAGGAATGGCCTCGGCCCGGTCAGCTCCAGGCGGCGATTTCAGGCGTCCATTGGCGCGCGACCGGTCGCCTCAGACGACGCACGAGGCCGTCAGAGATTTGCCCCTGTAACATCCTGCCGGTTTCCTCGCTTGCTAGGGCGTGGACCTGTCAAAGACCCAATAGACCCTATAAGTGCAAGGAGAGCTGTCATGTTGATCAATCTTCGCAATGCGGTGCTGTCGCTGATCGTCGGATCGATGTTCGTAACCTCGGCCCAGGCAGGGCACTCTGGCGGAATGCCCCATTTCGGCGGTGGTGGTGGCGGGTTCTCCGCGGCCGCCAAGGGGCTCGGCAACTTCAAAGGGCCGGCTTCGAGTGGGCTCGGCTCGCCGCAGAAGATGGGACAGCGGTCCTCCGGTAGTGGCGCCCTTGGCAATTCGTTCAATCAGCTACGCCAGGGCCAGGGGAATATGTCGAAGGGTTTGGGCAACAACAATAATGTCTTCAGCCAGGTGAAGAACAGCACGTCGCAATCCGCGGGACACAGCCCCTTCCAGAACAGCCTGTCGACCAAGCTCGGCTCGGGCAACCCGTCGCAAGGGGGCTCGCAGTCACTTTTCAACAAGCTGAACGGGAACAACGGTGCGGCCAAACAGACGAGCTTATTTGGCAACAGCACGAATAAGCAGACCAGTGCGCTGGGTAGCACCAATCCCACGGGCAACTCGCATCAGTCGTTCATGGACAAGCTGAACCAAAAGCAGAAAGGCCAGAACCAATCGACGACAGCCAAGAATGGCAACACCAATCCCACGGGCACCAATGGTACGAACGCCTTAGGCAAGAACGGCACGACCGGCACCCAATTGGCGAACAACGGCTCCAAGAAGAACGCCCATGACCTGGGCATCGACACGACTCAAGCCACTGCCACGGGCACGCAGCTCCAAAATCAGGTCAACACCGGCATTCAACAAACACAGACCCAAGCCGGCGGCGTAGCAGGTAATCCGGCCCCTGCGGGTGGCACCGGCGGAGCGGCAGGTAACGCGAATCCCGTGGGCAACATCGGCGGAGTCGCCGGAAATCCTGGCAACGGCGGTGTGGCCGGCAACGCAGGTAACGCCGGAGTAGGGAACGCCGGGACCGGTGGCATCGCCGGAAACGGTGGAGCGGCCGGCAATGGTGGAACTGTTGGGAACGCGGGGAACGGCGGCGTTGGAGGCATTGCCGGCAACGGAAACGGTGGGATGAACGGTGGCTTCCCGGGCAACGGTGGTAACACCAACTTCAACAGCTTCGGTGGTGGCGGACTGCTGCCTACCGTCATCGGAGCGTTGGCCAGTGGCGGCGGCTTCGGTGGTGGATACGGCGGAGGATATGGCGGTGGCTACTCGGCTCCGGCCTACGTCGAATCGGCTCCGCAGTATGTCGAAGCCCCGGCCCCGCAGTACGTGCAAGCTCCCGTTTCGCAAACGATTCCGGCCGCGATCAACTCGCCGGTGGCCGCCAGCGGCACCCCGATGATCTCCTCGGTCGAACCGCTGCAAGGCTCTGACGGACAGATCCTGGTGCGAGGCGATGGCTTCGGCAGCGACGCTGGTCGCCTTGCTCTGGACGTGAACGGTGTACAACTCGGGCTGGAAGCGTCGGCCTGGACCCCCAACGCGATTATCGCCAAGGTACCCACGCTGAACGTCGCCGCCGACGCCGCGGTACACTTCACCGCGGTACGAACCGATGGGGCCAGCAGCCAACCCTTCGATCCTTCGGCCCCCACGGTCGTGGCCAGCCGATAACCGGCAGCGACCTGCGAGGCACCAAATTGAAAAGCCCGCGAGCAACCCTCGCGGGTTTTTTTATTGCGCCTAACCGCTGAGACAGGGACCGTTATTGAAGCGGTTGACGGCCAAACCTGCCTTCAGACAACGGTCTGTCGACGCCTCTAAGAACTCCGCAAAACTCCAACGCGACTTCGCCATCCGGCCAAGGAAAAATCGACCTCCAACCCCGACGGCGCCCGAGAAGATGACGGAGTTGCACAAAGTCTCTGCGATGAGCCCCATGGCAATTCCTGAGGTACTGATCGCCGTGCTGGCCATGGCGTCCGCGAAGGCAGCAGAGAAATCCTTGGACCCCTTATACCAGAGAAATCCGTTCACAACCGTGTGGAGAGAGCCAGCCGCGACAGCGCCACCCAACAGCTCGTAAAAAAAATGGCTTAACTGATCAGGACCAACATTGCTAATGCCTTCGGAAACTAATCCCGCAGCATCATGCGCGCTTATTGGGATCGTCTTGTCGTACAGCATATCGGATAGCCCGTCGTGGCCTGCAACAAGGCGCTGAACGTCATCCTTGATGTTCTCAGGCACAGCAAAATAGACGTGGCTCACGGTTTCTTGATCTACTCCTGCTAAGCCTCCGTCTAACACTCTTTGATGCACCTTAACCATGTGCCGTACAACTTTGTGCGGGTCAGCATATAGCTTGACCTGGACATAGTGATGCAATCCATCGGCCTGCTTCACAGCAACGTCCCAAGCTTCTTGGCTGCCCGACTCTGCCAGTATTGCCGCGCTGCCAACATGATGCTGGAACAGGTTTTCGCCGATTTGCCCTTTGATTTTGTTGACAAAGCCGACGACGTGCGGATCGTCGAATGCACGGAAGGCGCCGTCTCCATGGCAAGAGTGATCGAGCAGGATTTTGCGCATTGCTGAATAGGTGTCAGCCCTTTTACCCATCAGATTAACGAATGCCTGCTGCAGCTCTGGAGAGATTTGATCAAGTAGCGTTCCGCCGTAGACCGCATCTCCGACAATAACGGCTGCCCCCACGAATTGATCATGCTGCGACTGTAAGGTGCCTACTAGTTCGTCGAGTTCATCAAATTGCCATTGTCTTAAAACGTCGTCGATCCCCTTCGATTCCCCGGAGAACTGTGTCACGAATTGATCGATATTCATTTCAAGCATCGCCGGTTCGAGCTTCAAGTTTCGCGATTCGTTCCAACGCTTCGGCCAAGCGGGTCGCCAAAATGTCGTTATAGGCATCCTGCCTGCGAAGCCTTTCCTCGAGAAGCTCGAGCAGACGCTTACCCGTCACTTGGTCGAGCTTGTCTACGACCGCTCCGGCCGTACTCACAAAAGCCTGCTTCGCGCCGCGCTGTTCAAGCTCACCGTCGATAAAGTTTACGGCTGATTCAAGTTTCGAGTCTTCGTAAACTTGCCTGCCGGATTCGAGGGCACCGCGCGCTGTCTCAATAGTGACTCCATATGTTTGTGTCCCTACCGCGACAGCCTTTGCGATAACTGGTGTCCCAATTTGCGCAGCTTTGGCGGCGGCCAATGTGCCGGCATTCGTGACTTGGGAAGAGACGCCGGAGAATCGCTCCTTCGCTTTTGCCCAAATCGATTCCGAAGATGCAGTTTGAGTGTCGAGTCTTTCCTGCTCGACAGCGTCGCGACCTGCGCCGCCATGAACTGGTGGAGTGCTGCTGCTTGGATTGAAGTTGACGTCGCTTTGCGGTTCGGAAGACATGACATTTCTCCAAGAACAGAATGTCCGCAGGCTGCCCGATCCAAGTAAAGGGATCCACTCCCGTCCTTAGGCCGCTACCGATGATCGAACCTGCACCCCGCAGACGTCGGACGCGCGTGCATTGGCTCCAAGGTACTTGACGAAATCGAGTCATGCACCCGTTGCGATTGCGCCCGGAGTACAAAGGCGAGCCCACCCGAGACAATTGGATTCCGCAGTCTCCACCCCCCGACCCGAGATAATTTGGCTAAATTGCGCGACTTTTACCGGGACCAGCGGGTGTCACTGTTGAAGCTGTGCCGGTTCTATGGGGACTTCTCATGGGGCCAAACAGGTCGGTCGATTTCTAGTTCTGATACCCGATCGGTGGCGGTACTGGCTGGTACCACGCACTTCGGAAGTCCGGCAAAATCCATCCAAGAGAAACGGCCCCGCCCGTGAGCATCGCAAGGCAATTCATTCACCGGAACGTTCGCCGGCTATCACTCGCCATCGTCGCAACCGCCTGGTTGTTCGGTCATGGCGAGGCGGCCTGGAGCCAGCAGCCGCGCCGCGCGATTATCGCCGCAGCCAACGAGGGTGAAACCGTTTCGCCGGACCTGCTGGGCACTCCATCTCCCAGCCCCTTGCCGAACGGCCCCGCTGCCGACGCGCTGACCGGACCGATTTACGAAGGAAACTCCCGCGAGGAGTTCGCCAACTTGCCAGTTGGGCCGGGCGTGGTCGAGGGAATGTGCCCGATGCCTTCGCCGTGGCGCTGCGGTGTGCATTGCGGCAACGGCGGCGCATGCAACAACCAAACGTGGCAGGACGTCAGGCCAATTCCCTGGCAGGTCTTCGCACAAGGCGAATACATCGGCCCGGCGCGCATGCGCCACGTACCGGAATATCGGCTGCGCGTGGGCGATCGTTTGTCGCTGGTCTTCCGCCTGACGACCATCCCCAGTACCACAGCCTATCAACTGACCGTCGGCGATGAGGTGCATGTCGAATCGATAACGAGCAGTGACGTCGAACGTACCGTCATCATTCAGCCTGACGGCACTGTTACGCTACGTCTGTTGGGCCAGGTTCGCGTGGCTGGCCGAACCGTCGACGAGGTTCGTCAGGATCTCGACCAGCGCTACAAGAAATACATTCAGGACCCATCGATCACGATCACGCCGGTCAAGTTCAATACACGACTGGAAGAGCTACGATCCACGGTCGATGCTCGTCAGGGGCAAGGCGGTCAGCAGCGCGAAGCACGCGTCACGCCGGATGGCACGATCCAACTGCCGGGCCTCGGTTCGATACCGACGCAGGGGTTGACCCTCAACGAGTTGAAGCGAGAAATCGACGTCCGCTATACGCAGCTCGTGCAAGGATTCGAAGTCACGCCGATATTGCTCGAACGCGCGCCGCGTTACGTGTTCGTCGTTGGCGAAGTGAAGCTGCCCGGCCGTTATGAACTGACCGGCCCCACGACGCTCATGCAGTCGATCGCCCTGGCCGGCGGGTGGAACGTCGGCGGCAATGTGAATCACGTTGTCGTGTTCCGTCGCGACGAGTGCTGGAACCTGATGGCCACGCAGTTGACCGTGTGCAAGGCACTCTTCGGTCACTCCCCTTGCCCCGCCGACGAAATCTGGCTGCGTGATTCAGACGTCGTGGTTGTGCCGAAGCGCGCCATCTTGGTCGTCGACGACGCAATCAGCCTGATCTTCACGCGCGGCCTGTACGGGGTGGTGCCGTTCAACTTCACGGTGTTTCAAGGGTTGAGCACCTCGACACCGGTCGGGAACTAGCCGCCCGCGAATTGCTAACCAGCCAATTCGCGCCGCTGCTCTTAACGGCGATTGACGTCCCACCAGTGTACCTGCTCGGCCAGGTGCCTGGTTTCCGGTTCATCGTGTAGCACACCGTAGTACCACAGGGCTTCGGCCACCTCGCGGTAGTTCACTTTCTTCGGCTCGCCCGAACCGGCCAGTTCCTTGCCTGTTCCGGTGCGAGTGTTTCCTTCGATCTCGATTTCCCCGGTGGGCTTGATGCGCGTGCGTTGCCATTTCATGGCTTGCGCGATCGCGGCATCTAGCTCGGCGTTGGGCAGATGCAAAGTCAGGTGTTGCCCCATCAGAATCACCACGGCGTTGTAGCTCGAATCGCGTCCGCCGCGCTCGATAAAGACCCCCTCGGCGTCGCGCCGCTCCAGGGCAACCTTGACCAGTTGACGAGACATCTCCTTCAACTGGTTATCGTCGAGCACGATGCCGCACAGCCCGAATGCCTTGGCCGCGATCACCAACCGATTGGCCGTGTGACCAACCTTGGGAAGGATCGTCGGATATCCCTTTTGGATGAAGGTACACGCGCGGCGCATGGCCGGCATTAGATCAGCGACTCGCTTATGGAACTTTGCCTCGAGGGGCGAGTCCTGCAGCATGAGTATCGCTCGGCCCAACTCCTGCAGAAAGAAGTAGACGTTTTCGACGCGGATCGCGTAGACCGTAATCGGTAGGTCCGCCGGCTTGCCGCCGCCGGCAAAGCCGCCATCCTCGACCTGCGTGGCGAACGTGGCCATGATCGACTTCCAGGCGTCGTCGGCGCGCTCTTCGTCCCCCAGCGCCACGGCCGCCGTCAGGTAGCGGCAGCCCCCGCGTCCCATGACAATCGTTCCGGTTTTCGGGGGCATCATCTGCGCCAGCATCTCGCGCGGCATCTGGCGCAAGATTTCATACTCGGTGCGAGCTGGTTCCTCGCCTCCCGCCGCCACTGTGGCGGCAAGGGACGCGACAAAGCACGCGATCAAATACGGCCAGGATCGTCGGACTCTTCTCATCATCGCTTCTCGACAGGGGGTTAAGTGGTCCGTTCCGGCGACGAAAGCCCCTCCGAACGATTTAAAATCTGCGGAGCTTCAGAAACCTCGCGCCCCTTCGCCGCTGCGGACATTATGCGGCAAGGGAATCTTCGTCGCTATCAAAGAAGATTGGTCCGTCGGGTGCAACTTCTGGATCCCGCCTTGCTTCAAAATGGTGGAGATATGCCCGCCGGCTCGATATGCTGTGAGATTGCGGACCGGCCCCTGGCCGGCCGCCCCACGCCCCCACGTATCAATCGACCGAGATGACTAGGAGAGCACGCGTGTCGAAAAAGGCATCCACGTCCAATCGCCGTCGTTTCTTGAAGACCGCTCTGTCGACCGGCGCCGCCCTGATCGCGGCGCCGCAGATCATTCCCAGCTCAGCCCTGGGCCGGGATGGCGCCGTGGCTCCGAGCGAGCGCATCGTCGTGGGCGGCATCGGCATCGGCAACCGCGGCACCTATGACCTGGGCTGTTTTCTGGAACAGAAGGACGTTCAGTTCGTGGCCGTCTGCGACGTGAAGGCCGCGCGCCGCAACGCCGTGAAGAAAATCGCCGACGACAAGTACGGCAATCAGGACTGCGGCATGTACCGCGACTTTCGCGAGTTGCTGGATCGCAACGACATCGACGCCGTGCTGATCGCCACTGGTCCGAACTGGCACGCCACGGCCGCTATGTACGCCGCCAAGGCCGGCAAAGACATGTACTGCGAGAAGCCGTGTACGAAGAACATCGAACAGAGCTTGATCCTGAAAGACACGATGCGCCGCACCGGCCGTGTCTTTCAAGCGGGCACGCAACGCCGCAACCTGCCCCATTTCGCTTTCGCTTGCGAATTGGCCCGCACCGGTAAGCTCGGCAAGCTCACCAAGGTCTACGCTCATCCGGCCGGCATGAAGGCCATGGTCAGCGGCTGGCTTCCCGCCGAACAAGAGCCTGCCAAGGAGGTCGTCGACTGGAACATGTATCTAGGCCCCGCAGCGTGGCGCCCCTTCAATGAGAAACTGCTCGACGGTTTCAATTTCGAAAAGGGGGGCGGGCTGGTCGGCGGCGGCGTGCTCGAATGGGGCTCGCACTGTGTTGACCTTTGCCAATGGGCTGTCGGCGACGACAAGGTCCCCGTCGAATACAACCCGCCGCGTGATGGACAACTCGTCGCGCGCTACGCCGACGGTGTTGAATTGATCTTCCGCGAGACGGGCTGGATCCCACTGGGTTCGTGCCCGGTTCGTTTCGAAGGAGAAACCGGTTGGGTCGAGACCGGCGACAGCGGCAAGATGGTGCTCAGCTCGCCGGAGTTGCTCGGTGGCCGCAAGGTGGCGGAAATCGACGGCTACCCCGCGACTTTCCACGTTCGCGATTTCCTTGATTGCGTGAAGACTCGCAGTATGCCGAAGGGAAATGCCGATGCGGCCTGCGCGGCACACATCGCCTGCCACGCGTCGAACATCGCTTTGGCGCTGGACCGCAAGATCACGTTCGACCCGCAGAAAAACCAATTCGTCGGTGACGAACAGGCGAATCGCCTGCGTTCCGAGGCACTGCGTGAACCGTGGCGCCTGTAAAGCTCGCACTATGGTTTAGATGCAACAGGCAACGGTTCAATTCCTGCGTGCTACGGACAAGGCGACTCTTTCAGTCCACGAAAGAAATTTCAGCTCACACGCCCCCACGATATATCAGGACCGAAAATCATGGATACGAAGCAATACCTCACGCGCGGCGCAGCATTGCTCGCGGCGCTAATCTCACTGACCTGTGCCACGGCCTTTGCTGCTGAGGCACAAAGAACAGAACCGGAATTGCTCTCCGTGCTGCGTTCTGGCGTGCCGGCCGACAAGGCGCTCGCCTGTAAAGCCCTGGCCACCGTCGGCAGCAAAGCAGCCGTGCCTGAACTGGCGAAATTGCTGCCCGACGAGCAGTTGTCGTCCTGGGCGCGGATCGCGCTCGAGACGATTCCCGACCCAGCGGCCGACGAAGCCCTGCGAGCAGCCGCCGGCACGGTAAAGGGACAACTGTTGGTCGGCACACTGAATTCGATTGGTGTCCGCCGTGATGCGGCTGCGGTCGATCTGCTAACGGGCCATTTGAAGGCTGGTGACGCCGAGGCTGCCTCGGCGGCGGCCGTCGCGCTGGGACACATTGCCAACGATTCCGCCACGAAGGCGTTGCGACAATCGCTGGCCGGGGCCAAGGCGCCCGTTCGTAGTGCCGTCGCCGAAGGCTGCATCCTGTGCGCCGAACGGCTCACGCGCGACGGAAAGAACAAGGAAGCCGCCGAGGTCTACGACGAGGTGCGCCAAGCTGATGTTCCCAAACCACGCAAGCTCGAAGCCACACGCGGCGCGATTTTGGCACGGAAGTCCGAGGGCATTCCCCTTCTGATCGAACAATTGAAATCGTCGGACAAAGCCATGATGCAATTGGCTTTTGGCGTCGCTCGCGAGCTTCCTGGCAACGAGGTTGCCCAGGCGCTAGCAGGCCAGCTCGCCCAGGTATCGCCGGAGCGCGCGGCGCTACTCCTCTACGCCTTGGCGGATCGCGGAGATAGTGTCGTCCTGCCCGCGGTTCTGAATGCGGCCAAAAGTGGTGACAAGGCAATCCGCGTCGTGGCGTTGGAAGTCGTCGGTCGTTTGGGTGACGCTTATACGCTCGAATCGCTGATGGCCGTCGCGGCCGAGAACGACGCCGAGATCGCGCAGGCGGCCAAGTCGGCCGTGGCAGCGCTAAAGGACAAAAAGGTCGACGCGGACATCGCAGCCCGACTGCCGGCGGCCGAAGGGAAAACGCAAATCGTCTTGATGGAACTTGTCGGCGAGCGCCGGATTAACGCCACTGGCGCGCTGATCAAAGCGCTCGATAGCAAGGACGATGCGGTTCGCAGTGCCGCCCTTACGGCGCTCGGCGCCACGGTCGGTCCTAAGGAATTGGCCGTGCTGATTAGCCAAGTGAACGAGCCCAAGAATGCCAATGACCTGCCGGTAGCGCAGCGAGCGTTGCGTGCCGCGTGTTTGCGGATGCCCGATCGCGAGGCGTGCGCGGCGGACCTGGCCACCGCGCTGCCGAAAGCATCGATCGCGACGCAATCGAACATCCTCGAAACGCTCGGTGCCATGGGAGGCTCCAAGGCGTTGGCAACGATCGGCGCTGCCATGAAGAGCAATAACGATCAACTGCAGGACGCCGGCAGCCGCGTGCTGGGCGAATGGATGAACGTCGATGCAGCGCCGGTGCTTCTGGATCTAGCCAAAACGGCGCCGGCCGACAAGTATCGCGTTCGCGCGCTGCGCGGCTACATCCGTCTGGCGCGCCAATTCGCGATGCCTGATGGGCAACGGGCCGAGATGTGCCAGAACGCACTGGCCGCGGCCGGTCGCCCCGAGGAGCAAAAACTGGTTCTCGCCGTAATCGAGCGCTATCCCAATGCCGAAACGTTCAAAGTCGCGGCCAAGGCCACGCAACTGCCCGAACTGCGCGACGACGCCACTCGGACGACCTTGGCCGTGGCCAAAAAGGTCGGCGGCGACAGTGCTAAAACACGCCAGCTACTTGCCAGCGCCGGCCTGAGCCCGATCAAGGTCGATATCGTCAAGGCAGAGTACGGCGTCGGCGGAACGCAGAAGGACGTCACCCAAACGCTGCAGAAATGCGTGGACAGCCTGCCGTTGATCATGCTTCCGTCGCAGAGCTACAACGACAGCTTCGGTGGCGATCCTGTGCCAGGCACGGCCAAGATTCTCAAGGTGCAGTACCAGATGAATGGCAAGCCGGGCGATGTGTCGTTCCCAGAGAATGCCTTGATCGTGCTGCCGATGCCGAAGTAAATCGTTCCGGCGCGGTCGAGGACGACAGCCTAGGCCGCGCCGAATCCAACGGCAGTTGACGATCAACACGCAGACATCGTCAGATTTGCCATCAGCAAATCGGACCCGTTCTAGCGCCGTTCGTGCTTCAAAATCTTGCCGACCAATTCCATATCCGGAAAATTGGCCAACACGTACGTGTTGCGGCCGTTGGTAATCGTGACGCGTTCGCTGCGCGGCGAACCTGGGATTGTTGACCCAACCCCCTGCAGCGTGAGTTCGTGCTCGCCCTGCGGCAGTTCCACACGCAACACCTGAATCTTCTCAGGCAGTAGCCCCCAGCAGCGCGTATCGGCCGCTTCCGTGGCCTCCCACGCCACGCCCACCACGTCGAGGCCGATGTCCCACAGCGAATACTTGTCGATCTTCATCGCCTCTTTCGTTCCGTAGATCACCCCTTTTTTGATGACCCGGCGGACCACGGCCCTGGCGATCACCTCCGGATAGACGGCGGCATATTGTTCGATGGCCAATTGCCCCACATTTGTGATCGTGGCCGTGTCTCCGACCGGCCGTTGATCAACTACTACGCGCACCCGGTCAATTTGATTCACGGGTACGACCACTTTCGGAACCTTGATCGGGGCGATCGTCGGCGGCAGCGTGTATTTGTTCGTCGCGCTCAGGATCTGATCCGCGATCAGAAGTGCCACGGTGCTGGGCAGCTCGACCGTCTCTTCCTTGTAGGGTCCCAGCCCCGTCAGCGCGAAGACGTACAACACCCCGTTACCGGGCGCCGAGTGGTGGCCATGTCGAGCCCGTTCGAAGTCTAGCTGGGCAAAGGCAAAATCCGGCTGCCAACTGACCACCGTGGCCGTAGCACGCTGCACGTCGTCGTAGTTCGAGTGCGTTTCTTCGCGCAACATTCCGCTGATGTACGGTCCCAAGGCGACCTGCTTGTAGGTCAGCTTGGGATTCTCGCCATCCTTGGTTTCTCCGGCCGCGATAATCTGCTGCTGCTTGTCGGTGATTTGCAGGCTGTAGGCTTGCGCATCCTCACCGCCGGTCATCAGGTTCGAGAGCGCGAGAAACGCCCGCACCAGGACTTTCTCGTAATCCTCGCCCGGATAATCGCGCACGTTGTCGTCAGTCAGCATTGAAAGAGCCGACCTGCCCAGGCTGGTCTGCTCCAGGGTGTCGAATCGGTCACGCACTTGGCGCAACGTCTGTTCGGCTTCGTGAGTTCGCCCGTCACACAGGTCGAGAACGGCCTGCTCCAGGCGCAGCACGTCGCCGTCATTCTTGGGACGTTTTAGTGCCTTGCCGATCGAGGCCGTGGCTTCCGGCACGTCCCCAGCGACAAACAGCTCGCGTGTCTGCACCAGCCGGGTGGCATGTGTCGCACAACCGGCCAGTCCCAAGAGCACGAGCGCGCAGAAATAGAGCAAGATACGTCGGACCATGGCACAACAGCATGCGTTCCCGAGGGGCAAACTATTTGAACAATCGACCTAAGCGAGTCTGGTAGTACCCCTTGGTCAACGTCGCAGATTGCTTGTCGTATTCTCCGGTGCGGACGTTTACCATCTCCATCGTCAGCAAATAATCGCGCTGATAATTCTGGTTTTCGCGCGTCGTACCTGATGTGAGCGTGGCATACAGCAGAAAATCGAACGGCTGTCCCGCTTGCTCCATCGCCATTGTGAAAGCGCGCATGTTCTGCGGAACATATATCTGATCAGGGCGCAATCGCGTCTGCTCAAGCCCTGCATCGACGAACCGCTTGTTCACAGGCTGGAAGACGTGCGACTCGACAATATGCGTATCGATGATCTGGTAGATCTGATCCTTGAAATCGCCGATCTCTTCCATGCTCTTGTTTTCGACGGCGACGAAGCAGATGCGCATCGGCGGTGGCGGAAGCTGCTCCTGGCCAGTCATGCTGACTTGCTGCACGCGCGGAGGCGGCGTCGAATGACGTGCCAGCAGCGCGCCGGTGGCTTCTTCCACCAGTGGCTTAAACGTTTCTTGTCCGGCCTGATGGCTTCCTACCATCTCTTTATCGCCTGGATGCAATATCTTGGCGAATTGCGATCCGCGACAACCGGATAGCGCTAGTTCCCCGGTCAGCGCCAGACCGACGGCCAGCCATTGTCGCCTGTGCATTGGGAATCCTTTCCAGCAGGGCGTATGTTCCTTGGCGAGCGTGGCGGCTCGCTTCTGATAAGTTCGATCCGTCGGCGTCTTAAACTTGAACGGTGCTAGCGGTTTTCACGCTTCCCCCGGGGCAATTCAAGAAAGCCGCCCGGCAGCATAAGATAGCCCGCACCTAGCGAGCATTGATGGCACGCTGGCACTGGCAGCCATAACTGGGAGCGCCGCGATTACCACCAAGAACTACTTCGATCGCTTCTATCGTTGGCTGGAGCTCGAATCCGCGGCCGAGGCGCGCGATCTAGCCGAGCGCCGCTTACAGCGCTCGCGGAAGACTGCCGAGCATGGAGGCGAAACGATTCTCGATCTCGCCATCGCCGATCATCAAACCGGCCTCGGTGGTCGCCACCTGTTCACTTTCGTCAAACGCAACCGCACGTTGAATCTACCTTGGAATCGTCTACGTGTAGGCTCCCCCGTGCTGATCACTTCGCAAGAGGAATCCGACCAGTCGCCGCAAAGTGGCGTCGTCAGTGCCCGCAATATCAGCTCCCTGCAAGTCGCGGTCGATCATTGGATCTCAGGCACTCTGTTCGACGTCGATCTCGCGGCGGACGAGGTTTCGCGCAATCGTGAGCGGGCCGCATTGCAAACCGTCGCCGCCGCCCGCGGACGGCTGGGCGAGTTGCGGCAAATCATCCTCGGAGACATGGATCCCGTTTATGCGAAGCGCCGACAGCCCCGTTTTCGTGACGCGAAACCACTGGCAACGGCCGATCATTTGAATGCTTCGCAACGCGCAGCGATCGAATTCGCACTCTCGGCCGAAGACCTCGCCATCATTCACGGTCCCCCCGGCACAGGCAAAACCACCTCGGTCGTGGCCTTCATTCGCGAGGCGGTGCTGCGCGGGGAAAAGGTCCTGGCCTGCGCACCCAGCAATACGGCTGTCGACAACCTGCTCGAGCGCCTCGTCGACATGCAGTTGCAAGTCGTCCGCGTCGGACATCCGGCCCGCGTCAAAGAGCAACTACGCACTCATTCATTGGATGCCCTGGTCGAAGCGCACGACAACATGCGCGTGGTCAAGGACCTGTTGCGCGAGGCCGAGGAGCTATATCGCAAGGCGGATCGCTTCACCCGGGCTAAGCCTGCGCCAGGCGCCAAGCAAGATTGGCGCCGCGAAGCGCGGCAGTTGAAATACGAATCGCGCCAGCTCGAACGGCAGGCGATCGACCACGTGCTCGATCGCGCCGATGTCATCTGCGCGACCACCTCGATTGATGACCTGGTGCTAGGGGAACGCACGTTCGACTGGGTCGTCGTCGACGAAGCGTGCCAATGCACGGAGTCGACGTCCTGGATTCCGCTGTTACGAGGACGGCGGATTCTTTTGGCCGGCGATCATTGCCAATTGCCCCCCACGGTCATCTCGCCCGAGGCCGGCCGCGAAGGGTACGCCCGCAGCATGCTGGAACGGCTGGTCGACACCCACGGTATCGCGGTCACGCGCCAGCTCGACGTGCAATACCGCATGCATGACGCGATCATGCAATTCTCCTCGTCGCAGTTCTACAAAGGCACGCTACTGGCCGACGAAACGGTCCGCGGCCATCTCTTGTCGGATCTTCCCGACGTGACATCGAGCCCGTTCACGGATGAGCCGATCACTTACATCGACACCGCGGGCGCCAACTACGACGAAGAACAAGAGCCCGATGGCAGCAGCCGGCGCAATCCCGAAGAATGCCGACTGGTACTGAAAAAAGTATCGCAACTCCTCGAGGCGGGTGTTCAGCCCGCGGATATCGCCGTGATCGCCCCCTATGCGGCGCAAATCCGCTTATTGCGCGAACGCGCGGCGGACCGAGAGCTAGAAATCGATACTGTCGACGGTTTTCAGGGGCGCGAGAAAGAAGCTGTCATCATTTCGCTGGTGCGCTCGAACCGCGAAGGCGAGATCGGCTTCCTGTCCGATACACGACGAATGAACGTCGCATTGACCCGCGCGCGCCGCAAGCTGATCGTTATTGGCGACAGCTCAACGCTCGGCGGGCATCCCTTTTATGCCGCTCTCCTTGAATACTTCGAGCAAGCGGGCGCATACCATACTGTGTGGGAAGAAATTGACTAGATGCGCGGGAATGGATTCCAGGAATCGCGCCATGCGCTCACACTTTCTTGCTGAGATTCGAACGAGCGATTTACCGGCTCATCATTCGCATCCGATCTGGCCGGCGGAGCGTGTACGCTGGGCCATTTTTCAAAATTCATCAAGCTGATTGCTGTGCTGTTTTGACCGGCTTCGAACGACGGCGTCGCGACCGCGGCGTACCGCACCGTACTCGTCGCGGCGATCAGATCGCTACTGGCCGAGATTTCAGGCTTGGGCATGGGACCATAGATGCCATTGCCTTGTTGAACGTCAGCGCTTCCCGCAAGAGCCATGTTCATATCTGAATTCGTGCCAGCGCCGCCGGCCGTCGCTAGCCAGTTCGACGAAATCACGGCCAGATCCTGGCCATTGACGATGCCGTCCGAGTTGACATCGCCTGCAGGTCCGTGCGTCAGCCAGTTCGACGAGACGAGGGCCAAGTCCTGGCCATTGACGATTCCATCGCCGTTCGCATCTCCGGCCAACCCTGCGGAGAACGTGAATTGATCGGCCGTCGTGACAGCCGACGTGCCGTAGCCGAAGATCGGCGCCTTGACGTTAGCGTTTGGGTTATCGCTGACGGTATCGACTTCATTAACGCCCGAGCGAACCGTCACGTTCACGGTCCCCGATCCAGCCGGAACCACGGCCTTGATCTGCGTATCGTTGACATAGGTCACCGAGGCGGAAGGCGTACTGCCGAAGAATACGGACAGGTTTCCCGCAGCGCCTGAGAAGTTCTGCCCGGTAACCGTGATCGTGCTACCGACGGCCCCGCTCGGGGCGCTCAGACTGGTAACGCGCGGCGTAAGGTCGACAACCTGAAAATCCCCAGCCGTGAGAACTTCGAGCCCGTTATCCGCGAAGATATCGTCGGAGTTCCAAACCAGGTTGATTTGGTTATTGGCATTCACCGACGCCGATGATCCCGTCACGTACATGGCGCTACCAATATCGGCCAGGATCAAACCATATTGCTGCATCGCATGCGCTATGATTTGCGACTCAGGAGGCATATTCGCGATCAATGCATCGATCGCGGGCGTGTCGGCCAGCCTCAACCGCGAGCCGAGAGGCAACCTTGTCGAACCCTGCGATGCGCTCACCATGTGCGACGCCGGATAGATGTACTGCGAACTCACGTCGCCGCTGGGAAGCGTAAACCGCAAAGCGTGATCGATGGCCCCCTGCCCTCCCTCGGCGATGGGCAGTCCCTCGTCCGGCCGTACCAGCCCCGCCAAGATCGACAGTCCGGCCGCATCGGCCGACGTGGCCCCCAGGGTCCGGAACGTGTTGGTGTTCATGTTCCAAATGGTTTCTTGTGCGGCATGCCACTGGTTGTCAGTCTTCGGCAACTCGTCGTCCTTATTGTTGGGAAACAGCGTTGGATCATTGGGGCGCGAAACACCGTAAAGTTCGTAGGCGATATTGTTGTCCTCATCCCAGATGATCAGGTGCGAGTCACCGCGCTGGTTATTGTTGTATCCGCCGCCATTCATATTCGGACCGTTTTGGAAATCCCCTTCCAAGACGGCATTTGCGGGAATCGGCACCGGCGCAATATCACTTTCGTCCGGGTAGTTATCGATCGTGACATTCACCTTCGTCGTGGAATTGCCATGCACGATATTCACGGGAATGCCGTACAACGGATCGTTGCCGTTTGCGGAGCTGTCCTCGCCCCAATCGGGGTGCAGATGAATGGAGCTGCCGATATGTGAGATGATCGCCGCCGAGTTCGCAGCAACGGGGGCGCCCGCGATGTTCTGATTCCACGGGTTATCGGCCGGAAAGAGTTGCGCCCCCAGCAGCGTCAACAGGCGCCGATCCTCGAGCCCCTCGAAGGCTCGTTTCCTGCGGGAACAAGACTTCCGCCGCGGCCCAGAGCTTTGTCGAGTTTGCGATTGAAAAAAGCGCAGCAACGGCGCTCCGGCCAGGTCGTGCCACCTTCGGAACATGCAGCCATCCTTAATCGAGCGTGCGACCTGCCACGCAGATTGGAACGACTTTCTCCGTCGGCGTCGAGTCACTTGTCGAGTTACTTGCCGTCTGCGGGCTGGTTTTTTGCCCGTTGACGTGAACTGGACGATTGATCGCTGCGACGATTGTTTCTTTAGAGACCTGACCGGACGGCAGATAAAGAGGGTCTCAAGACATTCAATGCGTTGATCGGTCGCAGCCCAATATGGTCAGCAAACCTCCACACCCGGCAACAAATCGAACTTTGATTGACGCAATCTTCGAAAGTCGGGAATTAATGACGCGCGAACCGCATCCCATCGAATAAGGGCGGTGAGCGTACACCGCCAATTCCAAATTACCCGGACAAGTTGGGAGTACTCTCATGACGCGATTTCTGATGCTCTTCCTGGCCCTGAGCTTTACCTCGTTGTCGGTCACAGGCTGCAGCGAGAAGGCAAAAGTCGAAAAAAAGACCACGGTCTCGACCCCTGAGGGAACGACGACGAAGACCGAGACCTCGACCGTCGAATCGTCTGGCAAGAATCCGCCAGCCGCCAACCCGTAAACGGGCCGCAATGACAAATGAAACGGTCCCGCCCCGGAACGACGGCGACGGGACCTGCATTTGCGATTGATGTTGCGCGGCACGAGCGCTTTGCTCGTGCCGCACTTTAATAGGGTGAGATGTCGATTTAACGAGGCGCGCTACGATTGCGCTCAATCGAAATCGGTATAGAGGGCCCGATCGTTGACGTTGTAGATGTCCTCGGCCTCTTTTTCGTCCGCCCATTCATCCGCAGGATCGTCTTGACTGACAACCGGCTTGCCCACTTGCTGCTGGGGCTGTTGTCCGACGGGCGGAACGCTCATTTTCGGCAGTGTCGAAACCAACGCCTTGGACCCGAGTGTGACCGGCAGGGTGCGTTGCCAGCCGCCCCGTTTGATGACGATGTCGACGCGATTTCCAGGGTCGTGGTTATTCATCAATGCCATGACTTGTGTCCGGGCGGTAACCTTTTTACCGTCGAATGCCACGATTACGTCACCCGAGCGAACGCCCGCATTAACCGCTGGTCCATCCATGGACAACGGCCCAACGATGACCGTGCCCGCGGAATCAGTTAACGTGGCGCCCAACAACGCGCCGCTGGGCGTGGGACTAGCGCCCGGACTGCCCGAGGCGCTCATGTACAACTGGCGCGGGCCCGCTTTCGGAATCACGCTCATCACGACGCCATGACCCGGTTGCACATGCTTCAAGATCTTGAGCACGTCCGGAATTGACTTGATACTGTGTTGCTCGATCGAAGCCAATTGGTCGCCAGGACGAATGCCGGCCCGATCAGCGCGGCCACCACGCTTGACTTGCGTGACGAAGACCTTGCCATCATCTTCGCGCAACCGCGCGCCCAAGACGGATTCCGTCAGATCGCTCGTATCCGCCTCAGCAGCGTCCTGCGCGTAGCTAATCGCCGACATTGCTGCGCCGATCAGGAGCGAAGCCATGATCGCGCAAAACCAGCGGGGCCGGGCCGTTTGCTTACTCAGCATGGCATCGTCGTATCGTCGACGAGTCATCATGAAAAATCCCTCTCGATGAATTCCAGGAGGCGCGCTTCTGGGCCCCGACGATCGTTTACATCAGCCATTCTACCGTTTGTCTAAAAATCCGTCAGCAACGGTCGATCGTCTGAACCCGCCATCCACCGCGCCATGGCACTTAACGAAAGAGACTTCAAGCGCCACCGCTTCTCGCCGAAACCTCTCAACCGGAATCGGTCGACGGGCCACCGACAACGATCGCACACATGCCAGGCATTGAGTATGACTTCCTCACGGCGTCAGTTTGCGCCGCGTCAGTCGGCGTTTCCTTGGTCGTCGCCGGCGCGGCGGCGGAGTTCGCTACGGCGCCATTGTTCGCCGCTGGCGATGCGCAACCGCTCGCAATGCCAACGGCGGCCATCGCGATAATGCAGATCAGATTCCTGACAGCCACAGCCATGCTACTGAGTCCTGGACAGCGCATTGAATTTCCACACAACGACGCCGACCCACCGCGAACTATCTCCGCGCACAGCCAGCGCGCTATCGCAACGCCATGTCCGGCTAACCAGGCCCGAAGAAATGCGGTCCGCGATGATAGGCAAGCGGCGAGTGTGACGCAATGTCACGTCGGCGCGCGAACTTGCGCAGCTTTCCCACACGATTTAGGACCTGCGAGCAACGCTTCCGTGCAATTTCGTGTGACGGCGCCCCAGGCGGGGATCGATGCCCGCGCCCCGGCAAGCAGTTCGTTTACAATTGCCCGCAATCGGCGACGAGGATTTTGGCACTCGTGGCGCCCGAGCGCGAACCAAGCCCTTCGGTCTTCTTGACGACGTCCATACCTTCGACAACCTTGCCAAAGACGACGTGCTTGCCGTCCAGCCAGGGCGTGGCCACAGTGCATAGGAAGAACTGCGATCCGTTAGTATTCGGACCGGCGTTGGCCATGCTCAGCACGCCTGGACCGCTATGCTTCAGCTTGAAATTCTCGTCGGCGAACTTCTCGCCGTAGATCGATTTGCCCCCTGTGCCATTGGCGCGCGTGAAGTCTCCCCCCTGGCACATGAAATCGGGAATCACGCGATGGAACGGGCTTCCCTTGAAACCGAAGCCCTTCTCGCCTGTACACAGGGCGCGAAAATTCTCGGCCGTCTTCGGGACAACGTCCGCGGCCAACTCGACGACGATCCGCCCCAACGGCTTGCCATCGGCGGTCAGATCCAGGAAGCAACGGGGCAACGCTTTTCCAGCGGCGGCGTCAGTCATGAGAAACTCCTTGAAGAGGGGCGAAACGCAACCGCAAAGCCTGCACGGCACGCACGGAGCGAGAATGGCCAGCGACACGCAGCCGGACATTGTACCCAACCAGCCAGAACCGCAAGAGGGGCGTGAATGTCGTCGCAAAACATCGCCGCCGGCGTCTCGTGAGCCCCTCCCGTCGGTCTGGTCATGCAGCAGGTTTGGTGAGCCAGATATCGAGCGCGATCGAGTCGAGCTGAATTTCGCACCCGCCGAACGCGCTCTCGGCAGCCATCCGCTCGAAATCTGCGCGGCCGTAAGCACGTTTGAGGAGCATGTGCTTGAACGTCCACTTTGTGATGGCCGTATTGGCGCGGCTGAGCTTCATCGCATCGACATGCGCGTTGATCTCGAACTGGGACGCGTCTTTGGAAAGATCGACAATCAGCGCTCGCCCGGCTGGCCTCAGCACGCGATGCATTTCGTCAAGCGCCCGCACCGGTTGCGCAAAATTCTTGAATGCCGCCCGACAGATAACGAAGTCAAACATGTCATTGGCGAAGGGCATGAGCGCCGCGTCTCCTTGATGAAATTCGACCGACACGCCCGCCTGCTGGGCGTTCGCGGCCGCCATCTCGACAAACGATCGGCTGATATCCAGCCCCGAAACACGGCACCGCCCTAGTCGAGCCAGTTCGATGGCAAGGTACCCTGGCCCCGGCGCCACTTCCAGCACACGAGCGCCCGGCGAAACCTGCGCGTCCAATTGTGCAGCAGCCTGATGATATTCGGCCAGACTGTTGCGCGTGATTTTGGCGTACCAGCGAGCCAGATAGCCCTCGAGCGGAAGCCCCTTATATCCGTTCAAGGCGCGCACCATCGCTACGTTTCCTCAAAACGAGTAATCGACCGGCAAGCCATTGCGCCTGTGCAACGTCGCCATCGAGAAGATATCCCGAGCAGACGCTATGCGCGCGACGCCGCCGATTCCGCGGGCGTAGCCTTGTCTCTTCCCCCAACCTCGACCTGGAATGAACCAAGGCCGACGCGCACCCCGTGATTGCCGGCCAGCGCCAGCCGCGCGGCCTCGCCGTCGGCACTTGCTTCGAGGACCGTTTTGATATCCGTGGCCGTCATGCCGCGGGCGAGCATCTCTTGCTTGAGCGCCGCGTCGATTTCGGCCTGATGCGACCTGCGCAGGTAGTCCGTAATGAACACGATAGCGGTGCAGGCAACAATGACAAAGGCCACCAAGCCGCAGACGATCAGCCAAGGGTTATTCATTAACAGTTCGAGCATGAGATCCCTCCGAGGAACGCGCGGCGCACTTCGCGACGATTGGCCCCACCAGTATGATTCGCCGCCGCCCAAGGATTATTAGGTACCGGCACAGTAATCGGTCCGAATCGACAATGCTTCTCCCGAATGCCCTGCGGTCGCCGGAACTAAGCAATCTGGCAGCAGATCGCGCCGGGGAACGTGGCGAGCAGGCATTTCCGCATTCTAACAACGCCCGGCAGTGGCGGCGATTTTCCGGCGAAGGATCGTCCAGCCGCGTTCAGAATCGCAAGAAGCCCTGCCCCGGCAGGCCGGCCATCGAGCGGAATCAGGCGGCCACGGGCTCCGCCGGCCAGACCGATCCGCGCGGCCCACGCAGGACATAAATCCAGATGCCGATACCGACCACCAGCACGATCAGGCTGATGTTCTGCGAGATGCTCAGACCGGTGCCGAAGACGGGGCCTTCGTCGGTGCGGATGATTTCGAGCAGAAAACGACTCACCGCGTGGATCGTCAACGTCATGGCCGTAAGCTCACCATCGTGTTGGCGATACGGATAATATGCAATCAAAAAAAGACAGAGCAGAAAGGCGTCGATCGCGCTGTAAAGCTGCGTTGGATGCACCGGGCGGCTGTGTTCGTGCGTGCCTGGCAGTGCGGACAGCCGTAGAAATCCGCCCGCCACTTTCAGTTCCAACGTTTTTTCCGCGACGAACGTGTTAACCAATTGCTCTTGCGCTTCTTCGAGCGTCGAAACGTCATGGCCATTGATCGACAATATGCGATCCCCTCCCGTGACACCGATCCCGGCCGCAGGCAGGTTTCCATAAATCTCGCCCACAATCGGATGATGGTCCGCGTCGGCCGCGACCAGCAGACCATAGACCTGCCCCAAGCGAACCTGCTGCTCGTGCGGTGGGCTGCCGGCGGGAAATCGAACGGCCCAAGGTAATTCGCACGGCCCGCCGAAACAGCATCCGTTGAGAAAGCATCCCAGCCGTCCCAATCCGAGCCCCAGGACAACACTCGGAGCGATCAAATCCGCCAAGGCTAAACCCGGCAACCGGTGCCGGTAGATAAACGCAATCAGTGCCAAACCGCCGACGACCAACATGCCGTAGACGACGAGTCCACCTTCTTGAATGCTGATCGCGGCTACCAGCGTCTGCTTCAACGATTTGCCGGCAACGAGCTGGTCCCAATACTCGATCAGATAAAACAATCTGGCGCCTAGAATCCCACTGACGAAGAGCCAGAATGCCAGCGACAAAATCAATTCCGGATCGACCCCCATGCGCCGCGCGCGATAGGCGGCCATGCCGACACCCGAAACGACCGCCAGCAACAACATCACGCCATAGCCGCGCACCGGTAAACCATTGGCGTCTGAGATCGCAGGCAGCAGGTAAATAATCACGATCGCCAGAAGCAATAGGACCGGCACGTAGCCGCGCGTATCGCGATTGAATCCTTGCCGTCGAATGAGCCACGCCAGTAGCAAAACACTAGCGACCGCCCAAATGGCGAGAATTATCCCCCAGCCAAACAGTGGCCAGCCAGCAACCTCGGCCGGGATATAGAACAAAGTGGAACGCATGATTTAGTTGATAGTGGACAGTAGGCAGTTAACAGAAAAACTCGGGCGCTAATTCAATCCACGATTATTGACGGCCCAGCTACTTCTAGCGACTCTCCTCTGGCAAGCAAGCGACGACCATTCACTGGCTGCTGCCGTCTGCCCACTATTTTATTCCTTGGCCTAAGAGGCAATTGTCGATCAGACGAACGCCAGACAGGCGGGCTGCGATCAGGGCCACGGTCGTGGCCGTTGCCTTCTGGACTTCGGCCAGCGTGTCGCAATCCGCGAGCGCCAGGTAGTCCAACGTCAGGCCCGGCGCCTCATCGAAAAGTCTCTGCATAGCAGCCTTGATGAGCGCCGCATCATGCTGCCCAGTGGCGAACAACTCGCACGCGGCTGCCAGGCTGCGGCTGAGCACCAGCGCCTTACTGCGATCATCCGCCGATAGGTACGCATTTCGCGAACTCATCGCCAGGCCGTCGGTCTCGCGCATCGTGGGGCAAACGCGAATCGCAACCGGGACGTCCAAATCATCGACCAGATGCCGCACGACCAGCGATTGCTGAAAGTCCTTTTGTCCGAAAAACGCGCTGTCCGGCGCCACGATGTTGAACAACTTCAACACAACCGTGGCCACCCCGCGAAAATGCCCTGGACGAAATTTCCCTTCCAGCGGTTCGGCTACGCCTGACATCTCGACCATCGTGGCATGCCCCGACCTATATATCTCACGCGGCGAAGGCGCAAAGACCAGATCGACACCACGCGGCGCCAAGAGCGACACATCCGCGTCGAGATTACGCGGATAACGCTCAAAGTCTTCACCAGGGCCGAACTGCGTAGGATTGACGAACACCGTCGCCACCACGCGCGTGCATTCCTGCTTTGCCGCGTCCACCAGACTCAGATGTCCCGCATGCAAAGCCCCCATCGTCGGCACCAGGCCCACGGATTCTCCCGCGGCGCGCCAGGCAGCGATACACTCTCGCACCTCGGCGCGGGTTGTAACAATGCGGCAACGGACGCGGCTCACCGACGGTGACACAATTGCAGGCTTCATATTGAACGGAAAATAATCTTCTGTCGCCTCGTTATCAAATCGATTAACTCATGGCCAAAATCGCGGCCTTAGCCTCGGCCAACTGCACCTCGGATTCAGAGTCAGTCAATCGAAGGAGCGGTCCGACACCGGGCCGCGTCGCGACGGCGACAATTGCCTCGTGCATCGTGGCGTCAACGTTCTCAGCCGCGCCGCTCGTTGCACCTCGACCGTGGGGAGCCGTCGCTCCCAGCTGGATCAGCAGCTTGGGGCGGATAACTCCGCGACACGCCTCGTCAACAGCCCCGGCAAGCGTGGCCGATTCGCGTGCGTCCAGGATACCGCCGTAAGCCCGCGACTGTTCGAGCCAAAAATCGCTGATAGCCAGTCGCTCTGGCTGTTCCCACGATTCTCGATCAAGCAGTTGCCGGCGCCGGATGATCGATTCTATCTCTGCCTGCAGTCGCCGGCCAGCCGAATCCGCGGCGGGCTGCGAGGGCTGCACCACGGTCCCAGCGTCGCGAATCAATCGGGCGTCGAAACTTTCAGCCAGCCGCGCCGCTAGCTGCGAATTCCCCGCAAGCGGTGCCCCCGTGATAGCCACATAGGGAGTGGCATGCCGCAAGTGATCTCGCAACTTTTTAAGCGTCCAACCAATGGTCGGGTGACGCCACTCTCCGGCTATTTCAGCGGCCGGCTCGATGACGAATTTGCGGAATGCCATCCGCGGATGCGGCAGCGTTAGCTGTGCCGAGTCGAGAATCAATTCATCGTATAGAAGCATGTCGAGATCGACCGTGCGCGGCCCCCAGCGCACATCGCGGGTGCGCCCCAGCATGGCTTCGATCTCGTTAAGTATCCCCAGCAATTGCGCAGGTGGCTGCGAGGTTTCTAGAACGACAGCACCATTCAGGAATGGCGTCTGCCCCGGTGGACCTCCCACAGCAACGGTCTCGTGCCAACTGCTGCACGCGCGCACCTGGCAACCCTCGAGCGCGTCAAGTTGGGCAACTGAACGCGCGAGCGCTTGCTGTCGATCCCCGACGTTCGATCCCAGTGCGACCAGACAGAGACTCATGAATGCCAGCCAGTCCCTCGTCGCAATCCAGAGCAACCTGCATGACGCTGATACACCAAACGGCGCTCAAGATGCACGAATGGTCGGTGCAGAAAACTGTGACCAGCGCCCTGCCGTTTTTCGTACGCCGGAGGCGCCGCGAGAAATACGACCACATCATGGCGCGGCGTGCGAGCGCAATCACCAACTGCATTATAGTCGGCCGAGAGCCATGCGATCGACGAGCCGGCAGTCTGAACGGCAAGGCAAAAGAAGGCACGTCACACAGGCGATAGAATGCCCAGTTCTCCCCGGCAATGCCCCGAGTTCTGCGGCTGGCCGATTCCGTGGCCCGACCGCAGAAAAAAAACAGGGGGGAATCCGTGCCGCGACGCGGACCAAGGTCCGGCAGCCGGCAGTCGCTCCCTCAGTCGCCGCCCCCAGTTTCATCGAGCCGAAAATAATCGAGCCCAAATCTCAAGGATATTGCCGGGTAGAACTGTGCTACGGGTCGCAACAGGCCGGACCGAGCCGACGCGCCGCGGTGTTTTGTAAAATGCAATCTTGCGACTTTATGCCAGCCGGCGTCCCATGCTGCAAACCGCGCCCACGCTTCATAGCGCGAATGCGGAACTTTGCCTGCCACCAATCTCGCACCCAAACGCGACCTCGACGAATCGACCGCCCCAGGCGCGCAGTGCGATCCGCATTGAATCACACGTAAATCCGCCGCGCGCCCTAACGAAACGACAGGTCGGTTGAAATCGATTCGCGTCGGCATGATCGATGAACGTGATGGCCCGTGAACGCGAATCGCAAACTCTCAGTCACGTACCCGCGTATTTTGCGATCTGAGCGACGATTGTCAAGAACGAAAATCAAACGCGAGCAAAGTTCGCGCGTTACAGCGTATCACTGCAACAACATCCAAAAAAATCACTTGCATTTCTTCAACACAATGACCCGCGCCTTGCATCTTCGCTGTTTGCAAAGCATGCGAACGGATATCGTACGATGAGGCCCGTCGAATTCTTCACGCACATTTCGTCGCAATTTTTTTCTGCAACCGCGCGAATAAAAATTATTGAACACACTTGCCGATGCGCGCCGGCTCCGCTGTGCGCTAACGCGGCCGCAGAATCGGCCGACGATGCGATAGGGCAGGCAAGCGCTCCCGGATCGCACTTACGCGCGCAAGATCGAGGTCCGCATAGATCACGCCTTCGCCATCGGCCGCGGTGGCCAGGACCGTACCCCAGGGATCGATAATCATCGAACGACCGTAAGTCGTCAGCCCCGGCGCGTGCTGCCCGTATTGATTGGGCGCAATGACAAAGCATTGATTCTCGATGGCTCGGGCGCGCAACAAGACTTCCCAATGATCGCGCCCTGTCGCGAGCGTAAAGGCGGCGGGAATGCAAAACAACTGAGAACCCAGGTCTACCAGCTCGCGGAATAATTCTGAAAACCGCAGGTCGTAGCAAATTGCCTGCCCGATTTTCCCGCACGCAGTTTCCGTGGCGCAAATTGTGTCGCCCGGCACCAGCCAACTCGACTCGCGACACGAAACTTGCCCCGGTATCTCAAGGTCGAAAAGATGCCGTTTGCGATATTTGGCGACGATCGTCCCCTCCGGCCCGATCAACAAGCTCGTGTTAAAACACTTCGTCGGGTCGGGCGAACTCTCGCAATAGCTCCCTGCGACCAGTGTGATCGACAGCCGCTTGGCCAGGCGGCACAGGATATCGCTCGTTGGTCCCGGGATCGATTCGGCCGAAGCCACCATCGTGGCCGAACGTCCCAGGCAAGCAAACATTTCCGGCAGCGCAATGAATTGCGATCCCCGGGCGGCAGCCTCTTCGACAAAGTCGCAGGCCTTCTGTACATTCTCGGCCACATTCTCGCCGGAGGACAACTGCACGGCTGCCGCACGAAATTTCCCAATCATACTGCTACTTTTCCCCCGCCCGAGGGTTGAATCAGAGGCCCGATTTGATTGTACAGCCGAACGATTTCATCGTAGGATAGCTAGTCTGATTTGTCATCTCGGGGGTGGGTGGTATCCGGATGGGCTCCGTGAATCAAACTAACCAGGAACACATGGCGCAACACGACACTGGGGAAGACAAATCGCAGCTCTGGCGCCTGGCCGAACAACCGACCGACGGCCCGAATCCGGATTACGAGACCCTGCGTCAACTATTGGGCCCAACCGTCTGTCGCCGGCTGGGGATCTTCGAGATACCGCCGAACTTCGTATTGTCGGTGGTGATTCCGGTCTACAACGAACTGCGCACGATCGAAGAAGTCGTTCGGCGCATTCGCCTGACCGGCCTCCCCTTGGAGATGATTCTGGTCGACGATGGCAGCGTGGATGGCACGCGCGATATTCTGTCCCGTTGGCGTGAAGCGCCGGACATGAAAATCATTTTCCACGACCATAACCAAGGAAAGGGCGCCGCGCTACGCACGGGCTTTGCCGCGGCCACCGGTACCGTGGTCATCGTGCAGGATGCCGACCTGGAATACGATCCGGCCGAATTCGTCAAGCTGGTGCAGCCCATCATCGAGAATCAGGCAGACGTCGTCTTCGGCAGCCGCTTCTCAGGCGATAATCAGCGCGTGCTCTACTTCTGGCACTACGTCGGCAACCGCGTGCTGACGCTGCTGTCGAACATGATGACGAATCTGAACCTGTCGGACATGGAAACCTGCTACAAGGCTTTCCGCCGTGAAGTGATTCAGAAGATTGCCCCCACGCTGCGCGAGAATCGCTTCGGCATCGAGCCGGAACTGACGGCCAAGATCGCCAGCATCCCGCACATCCGCATTCACGAACGGCCCATCAGCTATGCCGGCCGCACGTATGCCGAGGGAAAGAAGATCACCTGGCGCGACGGCTTCCGCGCCCTGTACTGCATCGTCCGCTACTCACGCGGCATCCGCGAGTGATACAGCTTGAAGTGATGCGTTGCCTGTCATGCGATCTTCGACATTGCATGCCCAAGGCGCTAGCTGCGCCGCTTGCCACCCGCTTTACTACGATCGAACAAATAGCCAGTTTCGGGCGGGATCGGCATAGGCAGAAGATGCTTCCTTCGTTTTGTGTCGATTCGCAGCAATAATACTGCAATGCGGAGAAACAGGCTTCAATTTGGCATTGTTCCTATCTTCGCAATCGTAACTGTGATCGCCGCACTTTCGTGGTTCCTCTCGCGCCCACCGTCGTTTGCGACTTTCTTGAACCAAGATTTGCGTCATCTTTCGCCCGATCGCAAGCAAGAGCTTGAAGAATTGCTGTTCCGCGTGCTCCCGGATAAGCGTCAGCAGAATCCTCTTGCAAATATCTTCGAGCCTGAGCCTTGGCACCTCTGGCACTCGACCGATGCGGAAGGCAATTCGCGATATATTCTCTTTGAGGGACGAGACCTGTTCATCATTCCTGGCGACTCTTATGCCAAGGTCTATCTTTTGGAAACGAACGGAACGATCCTTGAAGAATCCGGTTTTAAGACAGGATATCGGATAAACCTTGAAGGCGCGTTACTCCGGAATGATAAATCCCTCGGAATCGAGGTGATCGAGGTCCTAACGCATGCGAGCATTAATGGACTAGATATCCGAAAACGGTATTACGGCATAATTGGCAATAGAATTGCATTGCTCAGACTCGAAGACTCCAACGGCCATTTAGTAGTAAATGGCGATTGCGACGGACCACCGGTGCCCAAGCGTGACGCGTCCGAGTGGGCTACTATTCTTAAGTCTTCGGATCCAGCCGTCGTTCTCGAAGCACTTCATTGGCTTTCCGGTGATCATGCGCTAGACAGTAGCGGTGTTTGCAGGAATCACGAAAGCATGTCGCGCGCCATTGAAGCACAGCCAGGCGTCCAGGCGTCAATCCAGGCGTTGACTGCCTCGCAGCACCCCTGGGTTCGAGAAGCCGCGGCGATCGTCCAAAATCGATTCGGAAAATAGCGATATTTGATCGCATCGCTATGCCTTCGGATCATCGGGGCCTGCCATTCGATTCCTAATCTCGCGTGTACCACCACGCCCACAGAATCAACAAACCCTGAATCGGCAGTCGTGCCAGGTGTACCCAGGGCGGTACACCGCCGAAGAGCTCTTGATTCTGATAGACGTAGATGTTTGCCGGGAAGACGGCAATCAACAGCGCAATCAGGCCCCACGCCGCTAACCGAGTGGTCCGCGGGATCAGCAGCAGCACACCTAAGAGCACTTCCGCGATTCCACTGATAAAAACCAGCGCCGCATGCCACGGAAACGAGGGGGGCATGATTTTCATGTAGAAGCTTGGCGCGATGAAGTGGTTCATCCCGGCCACAACATAGAGCAGGCCCTGCACGTACTTGAGCACCGTTTTGATAAGTCCCATCGACCCTAACCTCCGAAAGGGGTGACGATCGCGCCCTGATCCAGCAGACCGTGGCGTGTTATAGTGCTCTCAACCGCGTACGGCAAAGAGCGCCGATCGCGCAGCACGAGCACGGAAGCCCCTCGCGAAGGAAACTTGCTTGTCCGAAACTACGCAACCGGCCGTCGAGATTCGTGCCCTGCAAAAAGTCTTTGGCGCCGCCGCGACACGGGTGACCGCTCTAGCCGGAGTCGACCTCGACATTCCCGCCGGCCAATTCCTGGCCGTGATGGGCCCGTCAGGTTCCGGTAAGAGCACGCTCTTGCACTTGGTAGCAGGCCTCGATGCGCCTGACGGTGGCACGATCCGCGTCAACGGACAAGACATCCTGGCCCTCTCTGACGATGATCTGACCCTGCTGCGCCGCCGCCGGCTGGGGCTTGTCTTTCAGGCCTTCAATTTGCTCGACGCCCTGAACGCCGCCGAAAACGTTGCGTTGCCACTGGTGGTCGACGGGGTCGATGACGCCACGGCGGAAAAACGTGCGGCCCAGGCACTCGATCGCGTCGGCTTGGCACATCGCGGCCGGCACTTGCCCAAGGAAATGTCCGGCGGCGAGCAGCAACGCGTGGCGATCGCCCGGGCCTTGGCGATCAAGCCGGTCTTGCTGTTAGCCGATGAGCCGACCGGCAACCTCGACACGCACAACGGCGACCAGGTGATGCATCTCTTGCGTGAGTTGGTCAGCGAAGGCCAAACCATTCTGATGGTCACGCACAACCCGGCCCATGCCGCGATGGCAGATCGCATTGTCATGCTGCGCGACGGCGAAATCGTACACGACCGACTGATGTCGGAAGAGCACGCCCGCAATGGTGACTTCACCGAAAGTGAAAGTTCGGGCGCACGGCCATGATGCTGCGGCATTACACGTATCGCGAGTTCGTGCGCCGACCGAGCCGAACGCTGCTTACCCTGGCTGGCATCGTGATCGGCGTGGCAGGTGTCTTCGCAATCGCCCTGGTGATCAACACCACGCGGCACGCGTATCAGCAGATGTTCGCCGATCTGACCGGCAACGCGGCGCTCGAAGTCGTTGCTGAAGGAGGAGGTGGCTTCGATCCTGCACTAGCGAGCGAGATTGCGAAACTTCGCGGTGTGCGCTCGGCAAATCCTGTCGTGCAGATGGTTGCGGGGCTGGTGAACGGAGAGAACCCGCTCGGCGTGATGGTCATCGGAACCGATCCGGCCCACGACGAAGAAACGGCCGCCCATCAGGTCGCGGGGCGAGCATTGGCGAACGACAACGAAGCCCTGCTGGTCGATAACTTCGCCAAGAGTTTGAAGCTGTCCGTCGATTCGCAAATCCGCTTGCTGTCACGCGCCGGGATCAGCGAGCTACGTGTCGTCGGCCTGGTCGAGCCGAGTGGCATCGCCGGATTCAACGGCGGTTCGGTCGTATTTGTCACGTTGCCGGCAGCGCGAAAGCTGTTCAAGCTGGACGACCAGGCGACAGCGATCCCCATTGTTCTGACCGACGATGCCGATTTGGACAGCGTGCAAGCCGCGATCACACCGTTGCTGCCAGAGGGTCTGGTGGTCCGCTCTCCCGCCACGCGAGGTGACCTGGCGCAGCATAGCCTACTAGGTGCGGAGCAAGGGCTGTCGGCCCTGAGCGTGGTTTCGATCGTGGCTGGTGCCTTCGTAATCCTCAATTCGTTCCTCATGAGTCTGGGAGAACGGCGGCGGCAACTGGCGATTCTCCGCGCGATCGGCGTGACGAGCAGCCAAATCACGAGCCTTTTGCTACGAGAAGCTCTGATCCTGGGTGTCGTCGGCATGGTTATCGGCATGGCCGTCGGGCTGCTCGTCTCGGTGATGCTCGTAGGAGGCATGGAGCAACTGCTCGGCGTGACGCTGCGACGCCTGGAGCTTGCGCCACAGCCGTTTATCCTCGCCGCGCTGTTTGGTCCAGGCATGGCCGTAATGGCAACCCTTTCGCCGGCGCGCCGTGCCGCTCGGCGCCCGCCGTTACCCGACTTGCTAGGTCTGCAGGTGCAAGGCAACGATGCGATTGTCACGCGCATGCTTCGCATCGGGGCCGTGATCGGCATTGCTGCCATCGCCGGTGTCGGAGCGTTCATCGGTCGCTGGCTGCCGGGCCCTCTGCAGCGCGCGGTGCCAGCACCGCTATTGGGTTTGATTCTGATTAGCGGCGTTCTGCTGACCCCTGCCCTGTATCCGTACGTCGCGGCCCTGATTGCCAGACTGCTCAAGCCGGTATGGGGGATCGAGGGACGGTTGGCCGTACAGCAACTATCGCGTAATGCCCTGCGCAGTGGCCTGACTGCCGCTGTGCTGTGCGTAGCCTTGGTGATCTCGATCGCAATGGGGCAATCGATCCGCAACAACATTCGCGACATCGAGCAATGGTCGGTCCGCACCTTCAAGGCCGATTACCTGCTGCGCAGCACGCTGCCTGAGTTGAGCTACGCCGTCACCGCGCATTTGCCCGAAGAGCTGCGTAACGAGCTGCGTGCGCTGCCCGACGTTGCAGCCGTTCACGAGCTGAATCTGGTGCAAGCAAAGACCGGCGACGAGGCGGTTGTGATCGTCGCCCGATCGTTCGACGCCGAAGCGACCGAAGCTCTAGATATCGCCGAGGGGTCGCAAGCCGATATCACGCGAGGCCTGTTGGCGGGCGAAGCCGTGATCGGCACAGCGCTCGCGCGGAGATTGAATCTGAACGTCGGAGACTCGCTGGAGTTGAACACCCGCCGTGGCAGTCGCACGGTTCGCATCGCGGGCACCGTGACGGAATACATCGCCGGTGGAATGGCAGCCTATCTCGAGCGGAAGGCTGCCCAGCAGTTATTCCAGTTCGATGGCGTCGACGTTTATATGGTGACCGCGCAACCTGGGGCGACCGCGGCCTTGGGGAAGACTATGGCGACCTTCAGTGAATCCCGCGGCTACATGTTGCAGTCGAATGCCGAATTTCGCGCCCGTATCCATTACATGATGGCCGGGGTCATTGGCTTTCTGTGGCTACTCCTGGCATTGGTCTTTTTCGTGGCCTCGCTAGGCATCGTTAACACGCTAACAATGAATGTCATGGAGCAAACCCGAGAAATCGCCGTGCTCCGCAGCGTGGCCCTTTGCCGGTCTCAGGTCCGCCGGATGATCCTGTTTCAGGCCCTCAACCTGGGCTTGTGCAGCCTGGTCCCGGGGGTAGCTATCGGCCTGTTGCTGGCATTTTTGATGAATTTGTCTACCCATGTCCTGCTGGGGCAGCCGGTCGAATTCTATGCCGACGGCTGGTTTGTGCTGGCATGCAGCGGGGCCTGCCTGCTGATCGCTTCGGCGGCCGCCTGGATTCCTGCCCGACGCGCTTCGCGACTTGAGATCGTTCGTGCGTTACAATACGAATAGCACGTCCCACTGCGACCACTCGGTCTTGGCTTTCGGGTTGCTTCTTCGAGGCGACAACGACAGCGCAATGCGAACGCAAAATTCACGATCTTATAAGTATTTAAAACTTGCACGATGCCGTGGCGTCACAGACGCGGCATTTGCTAGTCGCTTCACGTTGCGCGACGGGTGTATAATGACGCGATCAAGTCCGACTGGCCCAGGTTTTGGTCTTGATGCGAAACCCGCTATGCCGTTACTTTCCTCCCGGAGCATGACGCACCGCCCATTCGCACGCCGACGATTTGACGTATCTTCCTTCGCCGGTCGAAATGGTGTTTGACAGGGAGCGCACGATGGTGAGGAGTTTCAGAGTGGTAGTTTTGGGCCTTTGTCTGATCGGAATTTCATCCGCGGGCAGGGCTGAAGAGAAAAAGGGATCGCTCGTAATCATCGGCGGTGCCTTACGTTCAACAGACAGTCAGGTCTGGGAACGTGACATTTGGGAGCGCATCGTCGAGTTGGCAGGAGGCGAAGCCGCGCAGATCGCGGTCTTCCCCACCGCTAGCGGAACTCCGCTGGATAGTGGCGAGCGGGCCGTGGCCGCGCTGCGAAAGGCCGGCGCCGATGCTTTCGTTGTCCCCCTGGGCCTGATGAATGTCGACGTTGACTTCCGCAAGGTGGTCGTCGACGAAGACATGGTCGAAAAGGTCCGGCACGCGACTGGAGTCTTCTTCACTGGCGGCGATCAAAAGCGAATCACCAAAGCCCTGCGGACAGAAGAAGGCGAAAACACGCCGCTTCTGGAAGCCATCTGGCAAGTCTACAACGATGGCGGCGTCATCGCTGGCACTAGCGCCGGAGCTGCCGTGCTTAGCCGTGTCATGTTTGCCGACCCCGATACCGTGCTAGCGACTCTGAAAAAGGGCGTGAAGTTCGGTAAAGAGATCGACGAAGGACTCGGTTTCCTCGATCACGGCTGGTTTATCGAACAGCATTGCCTCACCCGCGGCCGCTTTGCCCGTGCGCTGGTGGCCATGCACTCGCAAGGGCTGAAATTCGGCATCGGCGTCGACGAAAACACCGCCTGCGTCGTGCGCAACGGAACCGAGGTCGAAGTCGTCGGCTTCAAGGGGGCCGTCGTGCTCGATCTCTCGAATGCCAGCCACGATCCTGATGTATCGGGCTTCAACCTTAAGAACGTCCGCATGACCTATCTCGATCACGGTGACACCTTCGACCTGACCACCCTCACCGTGACACCGGCCAAGCAAAAAGTCGCTGGCTCGATGCCGCATGGCGAAGAGCTCGACTCCGAAGCCGAACCGTTCATGTTCCCTGATATCCTGGCCAACACCACGGTGGTCGAGGTGCTCAGTCGGCTGATGCAACGCCGCAAGGTCGAGGCGATCGGGCTGGCCTTCGACGGACTGGCTGCTCGTCAAGAGCCGACGCAGGGCTTCGAATTCCGCTTCTATCCCGGCGAAGATAGCGCTGGATGGTACGGAGATGTTCCGGCCGGTACGGGATTCACGGTCAGCAACATCCACTTGGATGTACGGCCGATCGAAATCTCGGGACCGCTTTACAAGTAGTAGCTGTAGCCGCACGCTCGCGTGCGGACCGCTCGCTTTCTATTCATGACGCGCTGCATCGTCGACGGTCGTCGCGCAGCAGGGTCTATTGCAGACCTGCCAATTGGCATGCGTAACTCACTCCATGCGCCACGGCCTTCCCCGCTAAAGCACTCGAAGGCACGTGATCGCTTCACGGTCACATGTGGGTCGCAGCGCCTTTGCCAGCGGCCTTTTCGCAGGCGCATGTCGTATTTGTAATCTGTCCTAGTTGTCCGTAGTTGTGACAATGAGGTCACGCCCAAGCTTAGCGCCAGCCAAATTCTGGACTTTTCTACTACAACTATAGTTGATACGATCTGGCCCTCGTCTTGCAGGACAAGACGGAAGTCAGGGGCTCGTTTCGAATGTCCGACCTCATGGAGGAATGCCGCCATGCCCCTTCAGCCACGATTCTTCGCGATCGCGCTCATCGCATTCGCGCTCGCCGGGATCAGTGCTACGAACAATCTCGCCCAGGCCGTACCTCCTGCTGCTCAAGCCCCGTCGCTTGTGCCGGGACAAATCGAAACCCGCGCCAGCCGCGTATTTATTCGGGTGGGAAAGACCGGCCTGGGGCACGAGCATGGTGTCGAAGGCCACATCAAGTCCGGATCTGTGCAACTGGGGGCGACGGCCAACGCGGGACAAATCGTTTTCGACGTCACCTCGTTTCAAGCTGATACCCCCGCCGCGCGGCAATACGTCGGACTGGAAGGGACGACCGACGCCGATACGCAGCGGCAAGTAAACGCCAATATGCTCGGCCCCAGCGTGCTCGACGTGCAACGCTACCCCACGGCGACGCTTAAAGTGAATTCCATTCAGCCGGTGCGTGTCGATCGAACAGATGCACTGCCCCAGTATCAGATTGACGGAGATTTCACGCTCCATGGCGCCACGCGCAAGGTTCGCATCCTGGCCGAGGCGTCATCGGCGACGGGCTACACGCGCCTACGCGGGAACTTCGCGATCTTGCAGACCGACTACGGCATTACTCCGTACAGCAAGGCTTTTGGTGCGATCGGCGTTGCCGACAGCCTGACCATTTACGGCGACCTGTGGATCGCCACGAGCCCGGGAGCGAAGTGATGATTCAAAATCGCCGCTTGCAACCCGAGCTGATGGATCAGCCCGACCTCGATCCAGCCCTGCATGTGCAGGCGCTGCGCGGCCTGCAGCGAATCAACGTAATCAGCCGCAGCGCCGCGATACTCTGGCCGCCGCTCGCCGCGTTGGCGAAAGAGACGACGAGGCCTCTGCGCGTGCTCGACATTGCCTGCGGCGGCGGCGACAACGCCGTGGCCGTGGCTCGTCTGGCGACTCGCGCCGGAGTCTCGATAACCATTGACGGTTGCGATATCAGCCCCTGCGCCGTCGAGGAGGCGCAGCGCCGTTCCACAGCTGCGCAATTGAGCAATGTGCAATTCTTCGCCCGCGACGTGCTGGCACAGCCGCTGCCAGACCGCTACGACGTGATCATGACGTCCCTGTTCTTGCATCATTTGCCAGAGCAGCAAGCCGTCGACCTGCTGGCCAGCATGGCGAAAGCAGCGCACCGCGCTGTATTGGTCTGCGATTTGCAACGCAGTTGGCTCGGCTATGGTTTGGCCTGGGTCGGTTGTCACATGTTGACCACTTCCCCGATTGTCCACGTCGACGGCCCCCGTTCGGTGGAAGCCGCTTTCGCCGCCGATGAGATCAGTAAGTTGGCTATGCGCAGCGGCCTGGATGGCGCGATCATTACGCATCACTGGCCGCAACGCTGGCTGCTCGCCTGGAGGAAATCATGAACGTCGCGCCAACGATTAACATCGCCCAGGCAAGCGCTCCGCTATGGGACGCGATCGTGATCGGCGCCGGACCCGCAGGTGCGATAGCGGCGCTTGAGTTGGTGCGACGCGGCCACTCGACATTGCTCGTCGAGCGTTGTGCGTTTCCCCGCGCAAAAGTTTGTGGCGGCTGTTTGAATAGCGGTGCCCTGGTAATGCTGAAGGAACTCGGACTCGAGCACACGCTTAGCGCCGGCTATGCGGCCCCGGTCAATCGATTTGTGGTGCATGCGCGCAAGCGCGCGGTGGCACTCGATCTGCCGGCAGGCGCAGCCATTGAACGTGCGGCCTTCGACGCGGCCCTCACGGCCGCCGCGATCGACGCCGGCGTCGCCTTCCTTCCCGAAACAACTGCCACGGTTACCTCCGGCGACTCGCCCGACAGTGCATCACGAACCGTCACACTGACCAGTACGGACCAGCAAATCTCCACCGCCCACGGTCGAGTCGTCTTGGCCGCGGACGGACTGGGGCACGCCAGTGTCCGTCACCTGGAAGCGTTCCGCGCGAGTACCGTCGCCGAGGCGCGAATCGGTCTGGGGCTAACCGTTCGCGAACCCCACGGTGCCTACGATTCCGGCGCGATTCACATGGGAGTGGCCCGGCACGGATACGTGGGGCTCGTGCGCACGGCCGACGGGAATCTGAACGTCGCGGCTGCCGTCGATCCCGCGGCGCTGCGTGCGGCCGGCGGCCCCGCCAATCTCATCAACGAAATTCTGCGCGAGGCCAACATGGCGATGCTGTCCGCCGTCGATACGCGTGCCTGGCGCGGGACTCTTCCGCTGACGCGAGCGAGCGGCACGCTCGCCGATCGGCGTGTGTTTCTGCTCGGCGATGCGGCCGGCTATGTCGAGCCATTTACAGGCGAAGGAATGGGCTGGGCCATTGCCTCGGCCACGGCGGTCGTTCCCTATGCCCAGCGGTTGATCACTACAAGCGACGAATCGTGCGAGCTCACATGGCAAGCCGTGCAACAGCGGCAGATCGCGCGCGGGCAATTCGCCTGCCGCATCTTGGCGCCGCTCCTGCGCCGCCCGCTGATCGTCGAAATGGCGCTTCGCGCGCTGCAGGCAGTTCCGTCCGTGGCCAATCCACTTGTGCGGCGCATTCAGTCGGGGCCCGTCCCTTTGCAAACGAGTATGTCATGAGCGTGGAAATTGCAGGCATTGGAACCGCCGTGCCGGAACATCAAATCGAGCAAGACGATGCCGCCGAACAGGCGTCGCAAATCTGCTGCCAGACGCAGGTTCAGCAGCGTTTGGTAAAGACCCTCTATCGTCGCGCCGGGGTGCGTACGCGACATAGTGTCGTCCTCAATTCGGACACCAACGGCCGGCCGGCGGAACAAAGCTTTTACACGCAAACCGAATCTGGTCCCACCACGGGCCAGCGCATGGTCGCCTACGAGGCCAGCGCCGCGCCGCTGGCCCTGGCGGCAGCACGCGAGGCGTTGGAAAAAGCAGATGTCGCACCCGCCGAAATCACCCACCTGGTAACGGTCTCCTGCAGTGGCTTTGCATCGCCGGGTTTCGACTTGGCATTGATCAGCCGCCTCGGCCTGACGTCGGAAACGTCGCGCACGCACGTCGGATTCATGGGCTGCCATGGCGCACTAAATGGCATGCGCGTGGCTAATTCGTTTGTCCAACATGATCGCGCAGCTTGCGCCCTGTTGTGCGCGGTCGAACTCTGCAGCTTGCATCATCAATACCGCTGGGATCCCGAGCAGATTGTCGCCAACGCGCTATTCGCTGATGGTGCCGGCGCGCTGGTCCTGCGCGGCCAAGAAATGAATTCCGCGAACTGGCACGTGGTCGCCCAGCGCTCGGCCGTGATCCCGGACACCGAGGAGATGATGAGTTGGCGCATCGGCGATCATGGTTTCCAAATGACCCTTTCGGCCCAGGTGCCGCAATTGCTTGACGAGCAACTGCGGCCGTGGCTGGCCGGCTGGCTCAATGAATATGGCCTGGCGATCAAAGATATTGGCTCCTGGGCTGTCCACCCGGGTGGCCCGCGCATCCTCGACGCCTGCGCAAGCGCCATTGGCCTGTCCGAAGAATCGCTCGCTGACTCGCGCGAGGTGCTTGCCGAGTTCGGCAATATGTCGTCACCCACCATACTTTTCATCCTCGACCGCATGCAGCGGCGCGACGCCCCACGGCCGTGCGTCGTGCTGGCCTTTGGCCCGGGTCTGACGATCGAGGCGGCTCTGCTGCGCTAAATGCCCCAACGTGAGAAAGGATTCCCATCGATGATCGTTTGTCCAACCGTTCGCAAGCAAGATATCCGCAGCCATTACAATCTGACGACCTTGTTCTATCGACTCCTGTGGGGTAGACACATTCACCATGGATTGTGGTCCGGCGATGAATCCGCCACGGTTGCCCAACAACAATTGACCGAGGCCGTCGCCCGCGAAGCCGGCATTCGCGATCATGACGAAGTGCTGGACGTCGGCTGTGGCATGGGGTCGTCGTCGATCTATTTGGCCTCTCAGTTGGGCTGCCAGGTGACGGGCATCACGATTAGCGCCGTGCAAAGACGCTGGGCACAATGCGCCGCGCGCTGGCATAGCGTCGCGCGCCGGACGCAATTCCTCTGCAACGATGCCGAACAGGCGGCCTTCTCGCCGCAATCGTTCGACGTTGTATGGAGCATCGAATGTACCGAACATCTGTTCGACAAGCCTCGCTTCTTCCGCCGCGCCGGCACCTGGCTGCGTCCCGGCGGGCGGGTAGCGATCTGCGCCTGGCTGGCCGGCGAAACGAACGACTCCGACTCCATGTTGCGGGTCCATCGTGTTTGCGAGGGATTCTTCTGCCCCTCGCTAGGAACCGCGGACGACTATCGCCACTGGATGGAGAAAGCCGGCCTTACGAATGTGCGCTTCCTCGATTGGACGGCCGCCGTTACGCGTACCTGGGAAATTTGCCAAGAGCGCGTGCGCCGTACGGGCGTGCGCTGGCTGGCCCGGGCCGTTGACCAGAATCAAGTGCTCTTCCTGGATCGATTCGAGGCCATCTTGCAGGCCTATCAAACCGGCGCGATGCAGTATGGATGCTTCATCGCCGAACGCCCCCGCTAATTGACTCCCGCGCGCACGGATGCGAAGAACCGCTGGAATTCTGTTTGGCCTCGCCACGCACGGCCTGTTCGCCGTGACCGTGTACTATCTCTTTTGGTTTCTCAAAGGAGCGGCGCCCGCTGCGCGCTCCTCTGGCAGTCTGTGGGTCGATGTTTTGCTGGCCGCACAGTTCGCAATTCCCCATAGCATTCTGCTGCTGCCCGCTGTGCGTCAGCGGCTCACTCGCTCCATCCCCTCGGCGTTCTACGGCTGCTTTTATTGCGTGGTTACTTGCGTCAGCTTGCTCGTGATGTTTGCCGCCTGGCAGCCGCATTCAACCATCATCTGGCAAAGTCAGGGCGCGACCGCGACGGCCATTACCTTGGCTTTCCTCAGCTCCTGGGGGGCGCTGTTGTATAGCTTGCACCTGACCGGCTTGGGATATCAAACCGGCTGGACCCCCTGGTGGCATTGGCTGCGAGGCCAGCCATTGCCTGCGCGCCGCTTCGAGCCGCGGGGCGCATACCTGTGGCTGCGTCATCCGGTCTATCTCAGCTTTCTTGGCCTGGTCTGGTTTACGCCGGTCGTGACCGCCGATCGCCTGGTACTGATGGGTGTGTGGACGACTTACATCTTTCTCGGTAGCTGCCTGAAGGATCGCCGTCTGCTGTTTTATCTGGGTGCCAGCTATCGGAACTATCAAGCTGCGGTAGCTGGGTACCCCGGCATGCTGTTCGGACCGCTCGCGCGTCGCGCGCTGCCGAAGGATGAGCCGGCGCGAAATCGACCTGGGCACAAAGCACGATCCGACGTACCCTTCCGCCAGGCCGCCTAGGGATCGTATTCGATGCCCCTTCACAAGCGTCGTTTTCAACTACTTTTGATTTATGCGCTGTGCTTGCTGCCCGTCGTCGCCGACGGTGCCCGGCATGCGCTGCGCATGAACGCGAACTCGCCGTTCGAGTGGGTTCCCGAGACCTTCCGGCCGCGCCAGGAATACGAGCAATTTCGCCGCACGTTTGGCTCAGGCGAAGTATTGATCGTCAGTTGGGACGGCTGCACGATCGACTCGCGTTCGCTCGATGTCCTGACGCGCAGCTTACGACGGGCAGATCTCTTTCGCGATGCGCACGGCCGCGCGCTGGTAGAACAGGTCCTCAGCGGTCGCGAGGCGCTGGCCGATCTAATGGCCAACCCGCTGCGATTGTCGCGCGTCGACGCGATCGGCCGGCTGCGCGGCACGCTGATTGGTCCTGACAGCGAAACAACGTGCGCGATCATCACGCTCACCCCCGCGGGCCTCGCCGAGCGCGGGCGCGTCGTCGATCTGGTTCGCGCCGGTCTAGCCGAACATTGCCACGTCCCCTATGACTCGCAGCATTTGGCCGGTCCGGTGGCGGATGGCCTAGCAGTCGATCGTGCCAGCCACACCTCGCTCGATCGCTTTGCGATTCCGTCGGCGATTTGCGTTTTTCTACTGTGCTGGTGGTGCCTGAAGTGGCTGCCGGGGGCCCTGCTGGTCTTTGGTTTGTCCTTGTACTGCGAAGGCGCGACGCTGGCGTTGATTCATCTATGCGGCGATCAAATGAGCGCGCTCTTGATCGTGCTGCCACCGCTGGTACAAGTCGTCACGGTTTCGGGCGGAATCCACCTGATCAACTATTACCTCGACGCGCGCCGCGAGTACTCGGCCGAAGATGCCGCCTGGCAGGCACTTCGCCTGGGCTGGTTTCCATGCACCTTGGCGGCCGTGACAACCGCAATCGGCCTGGGGTCGCTTGTCGTCAGCAATCTGGCGCCGATTCGCAGTTTCGGCGCCTATGGTGCGATCGGCACTGTGTTGACGCTCGGTGTCGTGCTGGCATTTTTACCTGGCACATTGGCGGTGTGGCGACCAAAAGCCTTGGCGCCTGCGCTCGAAACGGACGCGACCGGGCACGGCCGCCACCCCTTGTGGGATCGGTTGAGCAACGCCGTGATGCGCTATCATCTGGTGATCGTGGCGACCTCGGTGTTGGTCATGCTCGGCGCCGGCTGGGGAATTCCGTGGATCACGACCTCGGTGCATATCGAGACTCTGTTCGGCAGTCACCATCGACTGCTGCGCGACTACGCCTGGATCGAAGAGCACGTTGGGCCGCTGGTGCCTGTGGAAGTGGTCGTCGAATTTCGCCGCGATTGTCCGCTAACTCTGGCCGATCGTTTCCGCGTTGTTGAACAAGCTCAGGCTCAATTGCACAAGGTGGAACACGTCCAGGGGACGATCTCTTGCGCCAACTTCCTTCCCTTCGTGCCCACGGACATCAATCGTGCCAGCCGCGAATACCATGATTACCTGACGGACATTCTGCCTGAAGCCTCGCCGTATTTCACCGCGCACAGGTATCTGCACCAGACCGCAGTGGCGCAGCAGTGGCGCATCACCGCATTTACCAGCGCGCTGGGCAACCTGGACTACACCGACATCCTGGCCGACATCAAGCAACACCTGGTGCAGGAATTCACTCCCACCAACGCGAAGACTGGAATGACCTGCCGTGTCACTGGAGTCATGCCACTGGTTCATGCGATCCAACAGGCCCTCAAGCGCGACCTGTTCACCAGCTTCCTGTCGGACTTCGCCATGATCACGATCGTGATGACGATCGCACAAGGAGGCATCCTGGTCGGCCTGGTCTCGATGATTTCGAACTTCTTTCCAACCGTCCTGATGTTCGGCGTGCTGGGCTGGATCGCGATGCCGCTCGATATCGGCTCGGTCATGACGGCCAGCGTAGCCCTGGGAATCGCCATCGACGATACGTTCCACTATCTGACGTTCTTCCGCCGTGGGCTCGAGAATGGCCAGTCGCGGCGCGACGCGGCTTATGCCGCGCATCAGCACTGCGGTCTGGCCATGGTGCAAAGTTCGCTCATCTGCGGACTGGGGCTCGCGGTCTTCTGGTTCAGCGACTTCCTTCCGTCCAGCCGCTTCGCCTGGATGCTGTTAGCACTGTTGATGATCGGCCTGGCCGCCAACCTGGTGCTGCTCCCGGCGCTTGTCGTGGGACCCTTGGGCAAGCTTTTCGAGGCGCAATACCCGCGCACCAAAACTGCGAAGAACCCGGCGCGAACCGTCGTGCCGAAGCGTCGCGAAACGGAGCGCACCGCAGCGTAAAGACGGTCGACATCGGGTCGGCTCGTGCAAATCATATCCCGCGCAAGCCAACAGCGGGCATATCTACATCGCGCGACCGTCGGTTCGCAGGCGATGGCCGTCGATCTCGTAATCGCGGGCCGAGATGCCGAGTGATTGCAGCGCTCGTGCGCTCCAGACCGGCCACGGGGACCAAAGCGAGCGGCTCGAAGCGCACACGTCCATGGGAATCCAGAGCAACAACACGGCCGCGACAGCCACGATCGCTGGCGCCAGAGGAAACCCGGTCCGCCGTGCTGAATCGACAGGCGCTACGACGGACTGCGATAGCTTGCGTGCTCGCTCGGCTAACAGGCTGGCCGAAGTTCCGGTGGCCGCGTTGGCCAGGCTGGATCGCGCAGGACCACAACCGAGTTCCGCCAGACGCAGCATGCTACGCAGCAGAGCCGCCGCGGTCTCCGCCGTCGGCGCCGCCAACTGGTCGCAGGCGAATTCTCGCGCCGCGTTAGATTTCTTCCCCGCCCACCACACCGCCGGATGAAACCATAGCGATGCTTCGGCCACGCGCTGCACAAACAGCCGCAGCGGATGGGCGAAGGACAGGTGTGCCGCTTCGTGCCGGATCACCGCCGCAATTTCGTCCGGCGGAAACGACAGCACGGTTTCTGGCAACACGATCGTCGGCCGGTGAAGTTGCCAACAAAAGGGACTAAGCGTCTCGGTAGTAGCGCGAAAGCGAATTGGTCGCGCGTCGCGACCCGCACGGCCCTGCATTGCTTTCGATCGTTCGAACGCAACCCTATCACAGCTCACGGCCAGCGTTCCCCACGGAACCGGCAATCGCGCGGCGTCGATCGGTGCCGAGCGGCCCAAGAGCCAGGCGGCGCGCAAAGAGCCGACGACGATCCGGCCCAGCATCAGCAGCGCGCCGGCCATCCAAAGCCTCACGATCCACATGATCGCACCGGCGTGTGCTTCCAGCCGCAGGCCGACGTCGGGATCAACCAGCACGGCTGGCACAGGCAGCATACGCAAGTGCGGCAGACAAAAATCGCAAATCGGCACCAGCAGCAAGGCCAGCAAGCAACCGCTCCATAATCGGTCGCGGTCGCGATCGTCCCGGAAATACCGTTGTCCCAGGAATTGGGTCACTCCGACGACAACCGCCACTTGCATCGTCAACGAGCAAAGAATCTCGAGTAGACGCGACGCGTTCATTTCTTCTGCTCCACGCGGCGCAGCGCTTCTTTGAGCGCCTGAATGTCCGCTTTCGAAACCGAGTCGTCGTTGACGAGATTCAAAACCAACGAAGGCATCGAGCCGCCGAATATTACGTCCCGCAAATCCTTGAGCAGGTCGCGCGAGACCTCATCGCGCGACACGAGCGGTTTGTAGACGTACGCGCGACCGCGCTTGGTGCGATCCAACACCTTCTTTTTTCGCTCTAACACGCCCAACGTGGTCATGACGGTCGTGTAGGCGAGCGGGCGCGACAAATTAGCGCAGACGTCATGGACCGTTACTTCGCCGAGGCGCCATACGACGTCCATGATCTCTAATTCATAGCGCGTCAGCTGTCGTCCTGCCATCGTTTACCCCTGTCGTGCTTCGGATGCTGGCTTGCGTCAGTCCCTTGCAAACCCACGCTTTGACAGCTGGCGATACGTCATTTGATCAATTTCATCGGGTATCGGAGTCACGTGTCCATCGGCCCACAGGAAGTTTGTGCAGCCGGGGTGCCGACTGGAGAATTCCGACTCGTCCGCGTCGGCCCGATTGGGGCCATCCCAGGCAAGGCCCGCAACGCGTGATGCTGCGTCTTCGCCAGCCACTTCGAAACCCACCCAGGTCGTTGGACATTGGGCCTCGGTTCTCTCGCCGATCAAGAACGTCTCGCTCAATCCGCGCTCGAGCTCGGTAAATCGGAATGCGCGTGTCTCGATAAATGCGCCGTTTCCCGTCGTTCCCGCCACGTCATCCGGATCGCGCGTGCCAAACATGGCCACAAAATTCGCCGAAGCCAACCAGACAAGCACCTGGTCAGACCGCTGCCCGGAAATGGCGTGCGTGCCAACTTCCTTATAGAGCGCAAACAACGGCTCATGGACGTCCGAAGGGCAAATTGAAAGCGATAGCGCTGTCCGACCAGGCGTGATATTCACATTCGACGTCAGCGGCGCGGTCATGTCGAGCGAATGGGCCAACGCCCCCGCCTCGCTAAAAGGCAACAGAGGAACGAACCAACCAAAGGCGGACTGTCCCGTCGGCTCCAGCGTCCAACCGGGCGGCAGTGCGCCACGTGCCTCGTGATGGGCGTGTAAAGCCAGACCGATCTGATGCAAGCGATGGCTACAGTCGATACGCCGTGCCGCCTCGCGCGAGGAGTTAATCGCCGGCAACAGCAGCCCGACCAACAGGCTCATCACAGAGCAAGCGATGAGTAATTCAACGATGGTAAACCCGGACGGCCTGGCAGCGCTCCCCGCGCGTGAATCGTGGACCTCCATGTCGATGCTCCAAACTCACGAATTCACTCGTCCGTCGCCGGCGCGAGGCCGGCGAACGGGGTCAACCTATCCGGAAAGGTCCGCCAGATCAATCTGGGCCTGACAGCATCGCAACGTGCAAGCAGGTCGTTACGCGGTTGGCACGGGCACGCCGGCCAGTGGCATCGAAATGATATCCGGTATCGGGGAAATTTGGGTTTGACCCCGGACCGCGCGTTCCGCCGATCGGCGTGGCGGCTTGGGGTTCACGGCGTACAGCATTCCGTCGCCGCGTGGCCCATCGTTGAACGTGAACGCGGCGTAGCCGTACTTTTGCAAAGCGCTGAGCAACTCTTCCGGACCTTGCTTGTGCCATTCGAGCATGATGGCTTGAAAGCGGCCCAGCAACCCTGCGTCATCCAAGCTGCGGAAGATCGGATACTCCGAACCCTCGCAGTCCATCTTCAAGACGAGATTGGCATCTGGATGAGCTTCCAAAATGGGAAACAGAACAATGGCGGCGTCGCGCAACTCGATGCGTTGCAAATTCAGATCTTGCCGCGAAGGAGTAAACGAGCGCGGCATGCCGTTGACACCCAAGCTCCCCTTGCGTTCTTCAATGTAGGGAAGTTCTTCGACGGCATCGCGATCCGATAGTCCGAAATTCTGCGCCGTTATCTTTTCTTCACATGGCCAATTAAGCCGCAGGTTGGCACGTGCGAGAGCGTAGGTGCCGGGAAACGGCTCGAAGCTGTAGACGTGCTGAACATTCGGATCCTTGGCGAACGACAGGCTGGCGATGCCGATATTCATGCCGATGTCAATGACGATCGTCTCGGCCGAGGTGCGAAAGTTGTAGCATTGCCGATCGAAGACTTCAGTCAGGATGAACAAGTCCTCTTCGCTCTTGATCGAGAACTTCAGCCCCTCGATCGTTACCAGTTCGGCGCCGGCGCGGGCCGGATCGCTGGTGAACGTGGCTCCCAAGTCCAGCAGCATTCGTCGATAACGTTGCGTGCGACGGATAGCGCGTGCCTTGGTGGCCAAGCGACTAAGAATCTGAGTCATCGGAAGTGCTCTCGGTTTCCGTGGATTTTGCCAGCTTGTGATTCGATGCGCGGCGCGCCGCGGCCTGGTTCGTCAGGTCCAACGAGGCAAGCCTCGTCGCGCGGCGCGCGTGCGTCTGGCAAATCCTAGGTCGCTCGACCGATCCGCGCGACGATTCCCAGGCAATCGCCGCAGTGGCACGAGAAAACTCGAGAGAGCCGTGCTGAGCAGATTGGCGCACGGCCCTGCGCATTCGTCCCGACTGAGCGAGGCGGAAGAATTGCTACAACAGAGACCTCGCTCGACGTATCAAGCAGCGCATCAATTGGTCAGGCGTTGGCCCCATCAATCGATGGCGGCAGAGCTAGCATGATGTCGGGCACTACCTTACGGCCCAGTGCGCGGGATTCCACCGCCACGATCCATCGGCAACCGCGTCCCATTCGCCGGAAACCCAGACGGCTTGGGCATTGCTATTCGCGACATAGTGGCCTGGCACCCAAACCCACGTTCCGCGCCATTCCCAATGTCCAGGCGCCCAGGCAAGATTGCTCGCGGTCGCCGGAGGCGCCGGCTGTGTCTCGGGCAACGGCGCCGGCGGGGCTATCTTCTGTGTGACCACCGCCCCCTGGCTGCCTGCGGCCCAATGCCCAGGCAACCATTGATACTGTCCGCCAACGTGCTGCCAATAACCGGGGGTCCAATAGGCACGACGGAAAGGAGGTGCGACCCATTTACCGTCGACCCACATCCACTGATCCGGCGTGCGTTCCCACGAGCCCGGCACCCACACAGTCTGCGGCGACGGTGCGACGGTGATCGTCTCTTGCTGAGGCGGAGGCGGCTCGACGATGGCCGGCGACGTCACCAAGGGGGGCGTTTGAGCAAATGTCACACTAGGAACCGTCATTTGAATGGCGATGGCGGCGGCGATGGCAACAAGGACGCGCATAAATACTCCGTTAGCAAAGAAGCGTAAACCAAAATGTTGCAGCCCCGAGCCGCACGAAATCCGGTATTAATCTAGCCCCGGCGATCAAGAAAAGTAAATGCCAGCTTGCGATCTCATCCCCTGATCGGCTTGACGAACGAGTAGGGGGAAACACCCTGGAGAAGCGCACTCGCGAAAGCGCTTCCGCCGAAGCGCCGCATCCGGGTCGAATTGCGCTTCGCCAGAAGTGCCACGACGCAACAAAAGAGGCCGCCGAGCGTAGGTGACCGCCCCACGGCCGGACAAATCCTTCGGGATAGGAGAGATCACGAATCTACGGGAGCAGCCCCGACCGTCATTCGGACGCGACTCGCAATTCAAGCTCGTCATGCTCGAGCAGCGCCTTATCGATATGATCTTCCGCATCGTCAAAAGATCTAATCGCTTTTTCCGGGTCGATCTGATCCCCCTTGACGAGGTCCGATAGCGTAGAAACGTGCTCGGCTTCCTCGTCGACATGCTTTTCGATCTTGGCCAGGGAATCGAGCGCGGCCTTATTACCGGCCAGTTCCTTCTTTTCCTCCGCAAGATACTTCTGTGTCAGCTTGACGTTGCTCGCCAATTCCTCGACGTGCGAGCGGGCGACGATGGGCGAGACGGGTTGATTCGTCCGGCGAGACCGTTGCGCAAACAGGCGCAGATCGCGCGATGTGTCGCGCGAGTGACGCATTGACCGCGCCGACGAGCGGCTCTAGGCATCTCCTCGAACTTTCGAGCCGGCATCGCGGATTTGTGCGAAAGCAATTAAGCCGCCACCAACAACCACAGCGACTGCCACCAACGGAACCAGACCGTTTCTCTTTCGAATGAACATGAACAGGTTCCTCCGACGAGTTGCGTGCGATGGAATCGTGTCCGCCATGACCCCTTCAGCCGGGATGATAAACCTCGGTCGGCGCGGATCAAGATTTTCGCCATATCTGCACGTCCACGAATAAACGGCGATGCATGAGACAAAGCGCCTGACAAAGCCCCGAAGAGAAATTGGGCTGCCATGACTCCACCCGACGCACCGTCATTTCAGGTGCCCAACCCAATCGAATCCCGCCACATTCCACGGCACGGACTGCCTCGCCATACCCCGCATGCGGATAGCGGGCCAGAGGGATTGGGTGATCGAGAAATTGGGAACTCTGTTGCTCCAACATCCCGTATGGCGCGGTCGAGATGAACCCTTCTCACGAGTTGTCGCAGCCGCCGATCCGATGACTCCTTCGGCACAAATCGGCTTCGCCGGATTTCGACGGCGCTCGGCCGTGGCTACCCATTCATTTTGCGCAATTGCTGACAACGAGCCGCGCTGAAGGCGCATCCAAAGGATCTTCTCCAACTTCGGTGTCCCGGCGGCCGTATTTGACCACCGGGTGGCACTTTTTTTGTTGTCGAGGATGCACCGCAATCTGCCTCCGCGCAACAGAAAGTCGCAGTCGTAGGGATGGGCCCGGCAATGGCGATTCGTCCCTTCGTACCGCCATGCAAGGCCAATTTGCCCCTCCCTTTAGACGGGGAGCTGCCGTTTCATAACGAATTCGTAAGAGGAGAGCACCTGGCTCTTCGTGACAAATTCGTAAGAGGGTGCCGTTTTGGGCAAGGACAAATTGACGACGTTGATCTCACGTAATACGATCAAGTGATGCGATTCGTCGGACGTTGTTTCTCTCTGCGTTTTGGCAACTGCTGGGTTGTCGGGAGGGAACCAACGGACGGAATGGATCGTATTCACCATGTGGCGGCCGGTGTCGACGTAAATGTTGGTGGTCGTCCTCTCTTTCGTGGTGGCATGCCAGCGCTAAAGAAGATGTGCTGATCATCTTCCCCTCCTTGATTCCCGTTAAGTGATTCAGTTCGCGACCTCAGAAGCAATCAACGAGCGAAAATCCATGAAAGTCTCGCCGCTCCCGGCACTCGTCTTGGCACTGGCCGCTCTCTCCTTGCCTGCTTGCAACAGGCACGTGGAAGAGCAGCACCACGAAGCCCATAAGATCACTGCCACGAATCCGCAATTGCAACCGGTCACCCTGACGCAACCGTATGTCTGCCAGATCCACTCGCAGCGGCACATCAACGTGCGAGCGTTGGAGATGGGTTACCTCGAGGCGATCCAAATCAAAGAAGGGCAGCGCGTCAAGGAAAATGATTTATTATTCACTGTTCGTCCCATTCTCTACCAGTCGAAGCTGGATGCGGAGAATGCCGAGGCCAAGCTCGCCAGTCTGCAGTTGACGTACACTCAGAAGCTCGCCAAGGACAAAGTGGTCTCTGAAAACGAAGTGCTCTTACGTCAAGCCGAGTTGTCGAGGGCTCAGGCCAAGGCGAATCTTGCGGCGGCCGAACTGGATTTCGCCACGGTCAAGGCCCCCTTCGACGGTATTGTCGACCGCTTGCACCATCAGCAGGGGAGCCTGGTCCAAGAGGGAGAGGTCCTCACGACCATGTCGGACAACAGCCTGATGTGGGTTTATTTCAACGTCCCCGAGGCTCGCTACCTCGAATACATGCAGGATCCGCATAAGGACGATCTGAAAATCGAGCTCCAGCTAGCCAACGGCGAGAAGTTCAACCAGTTGGGCAAGATCGGCGCGATCGAAGCCGACTTCAACAACCAGACCGGCAATATCCCCTTCCGCGCCGACTTCCCCAATCCGGACCGCCTGCTGCGTCATGGTCAGACGGGCACCATCTTGCTCAGCCGCGTGCAGAACGACTCTATCGTCATCCCGCAACGCGCGACCTTCGAGGTCCTGCAAAAGCGGTACGTGTACATCGTTGACGCCGAGAACGTGGCCCATCAGCGCGAGATCACCGTCCAAAATGAATTGGAAGACCTCTTCGTCATCGAGAAGGGGATCAGCGCCGAGGACAAGATCGTTCTCGAAGGGATCCGGCAGGTTCGCGACGGCGACAAAGTGGAATACGAGGATCGTGCCTCGGAACAGGTTGCTCAGAACCTGAAATTCCACGCGGAATAGTCACCGCGGTGCGGTCCTGAAGTACGGAAATTAGCGAGATCCCCTCAGAAATATGTTTTCACAATTTCTCCATCGACCGGCGTTGGCGATCGTTATCTCGATCATCATCCTGTTCTTGGGGGGATTGTCGATCACGACCCTGCCAATTTCGCAGTTTCCGAACGTTGCGCCGCCGAGCGTCGTCGTTACGCTCGCCTATCCCGGCGCCAGTGCTCAGGTGTTGGTCGACTCGGTGCTGGTCATCCTGGAGCAGTCCATCAATGGCGTACAGAACATGCGCTATATGGTCTCCGCCGGAACGAGTGCCGGCGAGGCCACGATCCTGATCATCTTCGAGCCCGGCTCGGATCCGAACGTGGCCGTCTTGAACGTGCAGAACCGTATCCAAACGGTCAAGCAACGGCTTCCACCGATCGTCGAGTTGGAGGGCATCATCGTCCTCCAGTCCATGACGAGCATGTTGATGTACGTCAACATCTACAGCACGGATCCGTCCCATAATCAGGATTTCCTCTATAACTACGCGTTCGTTAACATTGTTCCCGAGATCAAGCGCGTCCGGGGCGTCGGCAGCGCGAATATTCTCGGCAGCCGCGCGCTAGCCATGCGGGTGTGGTTGAACGTCGATCGCATGAGGGCCTACAACGTCTCATCCGACGACGTCATGGAGGCCATCAGAAAACAGAGTATGCTCGGGTCCCCCGGGCGACTTGGCCAGGCGACCGGCAGAACGTCGCAAACAATCGAGTACGTGCTGACCTGGGTCGGCCGCTACAACAAGCCGGAGCAGTATGAGAATATCGTCTTGAAGGCCAATCCTGATGGTGAGATCCTGCGACTCAAGGATATTGCCGAAGTCGAACTCGGCCCTTCGTATTATAATATTTACTCGAATATGGACGGCTATCCTTCGGCGGCCATCGTTCTCAAACAAATCCCCGGCACCAATGCCGCCAACGTCATCGACGAAGTCAAGGAGAAACTCGCCGAGATCAAGGAAAGTTCATTCCCTCCGGGTATGAACTTTCAGGTCAGCTACGACGTTTCCACGTTCCTCGAGGCGTCCATCGAGCAGGTGCTCCACACCTTGCTCGAAGCCTTCGTGTTGGTCTCTCTGGTGGTCTTCCTGTTCCTGGGGGATTGGCGTTCCACGCTCATTCCGACCCTGGCGGTGCCGGTATCGTTGATCGGGACGTTCTTTTTCCTGCAGTTGTTCGGCCTGTCGATCAACCTGATCACACTCTTCGCGCTAGTACTCGCGATCGGCGTCGTGGTCGACGACGCGATCGTGGTGGTCGAGGCCGTGCATGCCAAGATGCACGAAAAGCATCTTTCGCCTTATCGAGCGACCAAGGAAGTTATTAACGAGATCAGCGGTGCGATCATCGCCATCACCCTCGTGATGACCGCGGTCTTCGTTCCGGTGACGTTCATGACTGGGCCGGTGGGCACCTTCTACCGCCAGTTCGGCATCACGATGGCCACCTCCATCATTCTCTCCGGTGTCGTCGCCTTGACGCTTACACCAGTTCTCTGCGCGATGATCCTTAAGCCGCATACCACTCATAAACGGCGGACTCCGCTCGCCATCTTCCTGCGCTTCTTCGATCGTGGCGTCGAGAAGGTGACAACCGGCTATGCCGCGTTCTTGCGGCCGATCGTGACGCGCCGCGCGCTGACGATGTTGGTCATCACGGGCTTTGGCGTCGGCATTTTCCTCGTGAATACTGTGCTGCCCACCGGCTTCATCCCGCTCGAAGACCAAGGGATGATCTACGGGATTCTCCAAACGCCGCCTGGCTCGACGCTCGAGTACACCAACTCCAAGAGCACCGAGCTGCAGGAAATCGCCAAGTCGATCGAAGGCGTGAATTCGGTTTCCGCGTTGGCCGGCTATGAGGTTTTGACTGAGGGCCGCGGCTCGAACGCCGGTACGTGCCTCATCAATTTGAAGAGCTGGTCCGAACGCAAGATGACCTCGAAGCAGATCATCGAGGAACTCGAGCGTGCGTGCAAACAAATGACCAATGTAAAGCTCGAATTCTTCGAGCCCCCCGCCGTCCCCGGCTTCGGCGCTGCCGGCGGTATCTCGTTGCGCGTCTTGGATAAGACGAACACGATGAACTACGTGCGCCTGGGCGAGGAGACCGAGAAGTTCCTCACCGCGTTGGCAAAACGTCCGGAGGTGAAAAGTATCTTCACGTTCTTTGCCAGCAACTATCCGCAGTACGAGCTGGTCATCAATAACGACGTCGCCATGCAGAAGGGCGTGTCGATTAAAGATGCAATGGACAATCTCTCCATCGTCGTGGGCAGCACCTGGGAACAAGGCTTCATTCGCTTCAACCAGTTCTACAAGGTGTTCGTCCAAGCCTTGCCGCAGTTTCGCCGCTACCCTGAGGATTTCGAGAATCTGTTCGTCAAGAACGACAAGGGGGAAATGGTTCCTTACTCTTCGTTCATGACGCTCAAGAAGCAACAAGGCTTGAACGAGATCAACCGTTACAACCTGTATCCCTCAGCTCCGATTCAGCTTTCGCCGGCCCCCGGCTTCAGCAGCGGTCAAGCCATCGACGCGATCAAGCAGGTCGCAGCCGAAACATTGCCGCGCGGTTACGGCCTCGGTTGGGAAGCCCTCGCCTATGACGAGGCGAACAAGGGAAACCTGGCGATCTTCATCTTCATCATCGTGGTCGTGTTCGTTTATCTGGTGCTGGTCGGACAATACGAAAGCTTTATCCTGCCGCTGGCGGTCATCATGTCGCTACCGGTGGGCATCTTCGGTTCGTTCTTATTCCTGCAGGCCATGGGTTTGGCCAATGACGTGTACTGCCAGATCGGCCTGGTTATGCTCGTCGGTCTGTTGGGCAAGAACGCGATTCTTATCGTCGAATTCGCCGTCCAACGACATCATGAAGGTGTGAGCATCAAGGACGCAGCCATCGAAGGCGGTAAGCTGCGCTTCCGGCCGATTCTGATGACGTCCTTCGCGTTTATCGCCGGTCTGATTCCCTTGGTTCGCGCCAGCGGCCCGGGGGCCATCGGCAACCGCACGATTGGCACGACGGCTGTCGGTGGAATGCTCTTGGGTACCATCATCGGGGTATTGGTTATCCCCGGCCTGTACTATGTGTTCGCGGTGATGTCCGGGGACCGTAAGCTGCTGCAGGATGAGACCGGCGAACCTCTTAGTGAGGTCCTCGAGCATAAGCTGCCTTCCGACGAACCGGAACACGGCTGATCCCCCTGGGTTTGCCGTAGGCCGATCGTCGAGGATTTATGTTCTCGCTCGCTGCGTGACACGCACGACGAGACATTGCCGACAACCGCCGCCCGACCATCCACGTTCGCCCCGCGTTGTTAGCACTTGCCACGTACGTCGCGGAGTTTGCTGAATCAGCGCTGCGGCGTTGTGTCCGGTTGCTAGCAGGTCCGTCAAACTCACCGCAGCCGTTTCCGGACGCAGCGACGCAGATACGTCGGCCGGACGACGTGTCGTGGCCATCCCATCAGCCGTCGCCTGATTGGCGAAACAGGGCGGTGCGTGATTCACGAACAGCTACTCGAAACGATCTCGGGATCACAACTCACGAACCACTGTCCTGATGAGAGTTGCGCCTGCTATCAAGCTATCAGACGGCGACCGCATAGCGTTGCAGCGCTGGGCGCGTGGACGTTCGACCCCTGCGCGATTAGTGCTGCGATCGAAAATCGCCCTTTTGGCCGCCTCTGGTTTGCATAACGAGGAGATCGCTCGAGACCTTCGCTGTAGCACCAAGACGGTCTGTCTGTGGAGACGCCGCTTCGCCGAACGCGGTCTCGCCGGAATTGAGAGAGATGCCCCGCGGGGTGGCAAGCGCACCGAAAAATCCGCACTGCTGGCTCAGCAGATCCTTCACAAGACGCTCCATGAGCCACCTCCCCATCGTGCCCGCTGGAGCACTCGTTCGCTAGCAGCGGCTCTCGGAACTTCTCCCGCCATGGTGCAGCGCGTGTGGAAGAGCCACGGCCTGACAACAAGCTAGCAATGCCTGCACTACCTCTTAATTTCCCATCTGCTTGAATCGCGATTGCTAGCATCGACATCGCGGGCGCTGCGCGCCTCAACGGTGTTAGCTTGTAGCGACTGATCGCAATTCATCACCGCATCGCCACTCTCGTCGACGATGCAAGTCTTGGATATCGCACTTTCGTACGAGCAGGACGCTCGTGTGCGATCACCGCTGCCGGGAAGGTTAGCTTCATGCGACGGAGCCGGTCTGGCTTGGCGCTCAAGTTATGGGGCGCGCTGCCAACCATGTATTCCGTTCCCGCGTGGGCTCGGGTCGGGCAACCTGAGCGGATTGCCGACAAGCGAAAGCTCATCAAGGACGAGACGGATGAAGACCTTAGCGAGATCTTCGAGAACCAAATACTTACCAATCGCGATCATTTCAGCGTGCGCCTGTGGCCTGCTGATCTTATTGCCTGCCTGCGGAATACCCAAGCTCCGCGGGCCGCAGGTGGCGGCGCCAATTCCGCCAGACTTCAACGGCGTGTCCACCGCCGACAATACGTCGTGGATGCCGCCCGCCGCGTTTTTCAACAATGACGGACCGCTGCTCTCGTTGATTGACCAGGCGCTGGTCTTCAACCAGGAACTGCGCATCCTGGCTCAGGATATCGCGATCGCCAACAACGAGATCTGGCGTCGCTCGGGTGCTTACTTGCCCTTTGTCAGTCTTGGGGCAAACGCGTCGTACGATAAGCTCAGCACTTACACCCCCCTGGGCGCCGACCTCAGCCAGATCGTGACGCCCAACGGCGGACCATTTCCGAACCCGCTGCCTGATTTCTTGCTGGGGGCCAGCCTTACCTGGCAGGTCGACATCTGGAGGCAATTGCGCAATGCTCGCGACGCGCAAGGAATGCGCTACCTCGGTACGATCGACGGACGAAATTTCATCGTCACCCGCATGGTCGCCGAGATCGCCGAGAACTATTACACGCTGATGGGGCTCGATCGACAACTCGAGACCTTGGATAACACCATCGCGTTGATGGAGCAAAGTCTGCAACTGGCCAAGGCCCAGAAGGAAGGGGCCCGAGGCACTGAATTGGGCGTCCAACGTTTCCTGGCCGAAGTTCGCAAGAATCAGAGCCAGAAGCTGATCATCTATCAGGAAATTGTTCAGACCGAAAACCGCATCAATTTTCTCTGCGGTCGTTTCCCGCAGCCGGTGCAACGCACATCGGCCGCCTTCCTCGATTTGCAACTGCAGGCGCTGAACGTCGGTGTACCGTCGCAACTCTTGCAGAATCGCCCGGATATTCGCCAGGCCGAGCGCGAACTGGCGGCTTCCGGCATCGACATCCGCGTAGCCCGGGCTAACTTCTTCCCACGGCTGATCATCACCTCCGGCGTGGGCTACGAAGCCTTCCAGCCTAAGTACATATTCTTCACCCCCGAGTCCTTGATTTACAGCGTGGCCGGCGGACTGGTCGCTCCGTTAGTCAATCGGCGAGCGATCCAGGCGGATTACATGAACGCCAATGCACGTCAGTTGCAGGCGCTCTACGAGTATCAACGCACGATCCTGAATGGATTTACCGAGGTGATCAACGCCGTGGCTAAGGTGCAGAATTACAGCCGCAGCATCGAGATCAAGAAGCAACAACTGGTCGCCTTGGAAGAGGCCGTGGATATCGCGGGCAAGCTCTTCCAGAACGCTCGTATCGAATACCTGGATGTGCTAACTGCCTTGCGAGACCGCAACGACGCAAGAATCGTCATCATCGAAACCAAGCAAGAGCAACTGTCCGCCGTGGTGAATGCGTATCAGGCGCTCGGCGGTGGTTGGCGTAACGTGGGCGGCCCGATCCAGGTCATGGTCCCGACTCCGCCGCGGTTCCGGATACCGTTCCTACAGCCCGAGGCGCCGGCCGAGGAAGTACCAGCCCCCGGCCAGGACCAGGAAGCCATACCCCCTGGCCCGCCGGTTCAAGGCCAGCCTGGCCCCGCCGGGCAAGGGCCCAATCCGCCAGGCCCCGCGATCCAGGGGCCGGCGCCGCGTGGCCCCGTCATTCCTGGACCGGTCCCCCCTGCCCCCGCGATGCAGGCACCGCCATCGGTCGAGAATCGGCGACAACCGTCGCGTATACCTCCCGTATCGTGAGCTATGCAAGCCGCGTGAGGCCTAGGGCGAGATTCTCTCATCTCGTCCTAGGCCTTCACAATTTCCGTCCGGCGGAAAGCGATCACGACAGGCGATGAGTCGCTTGAAGCATGAGTTCGCGAAGCGATGCGAGATCAGGCGTCCTCGGCTTTCGGAACGCATCAGGCACTCTATTCCCAAGACGCGGCCTATTTGCCGAGCGTGGTTTCTACGTTTCGACCGAGGGATGCAAGCGCCCCATCGCGCACTTACAATTCTCGCGACGTCTGGCGTGAGATCTTCCCGGCGACTGCGTCTGTCCAAAGCCCGTCATTTCTGGGCCAAAACCGCCTTTTTTCTCGGGGCAATCGCAACCTCAACCTCGTCTCCGCGGGAGACTATAATGTTAAGCTCAAGTTGCTTGCCCCGATCGAATGCGGAACGTCTCCTTCGTTTTTCACCTGCAGTGAGTCAGTTAGATGGCGGATACGAGAACGCTCGAGCAGCTGCGCCAACATTATGAGATTGAAAAGGAACTGGCCAACCGGCTGCGCAACGCCACGAAGGAAGAGCGCCGTACGCTGTTTGGCGAAGTCTACGACGAAATGTTTCGACGGGTGCCCTTGCATCCGCAACACGTTCAGAAGCAATCTCCCGAGATCAAGGCAGCTTCCGTCGCCCGGCAGTACCAATTTCTCAAGCGCTTCATCAAGCCGAGCGACACCTATCTGGAAGTCGGTGCCGGCGACTGTGCCGTGGCACTCGAGATGACGAAACACGTCAAGCAGGTCTACGCCGTCGATGTCTCGGACGAAGTGACCAAGGGCTTTACACCCCCCTCAAACTTCAAGTTGATCCTCTCCGACGGCACGAGTATTCCGGTGCCGCCGAACAGCGTGCAAGTGGCCTACAGCAACCAACTGATGGAGCACCTGCATCCTGATGACGCGCTGGAACAACTGCAAAACATCTATCATGCCTTATCGCCGGGCGGGAGATACGTCTGCATCACCCCTAGTCGTCTCAGCGGACCGCACGACGTTTCCGAGGCGTTCGATTCCGTGGCGACGGGATTCCATTTGAAAGAGTACACGGTCACCGAATTGAAGCCCCTGTTCAAAAAGGTTGGCTTCGCTAAGTGTTCGTTCTATGTCATGGCCAAAAACTTCGTCGTGCGGATGCCAATGTTTGCGATCCTCGCCTTCGAGGCCTTGCTCAACGCGCTCCCCAGAAGCCTCAGCGTTCGCATCGCCCGCAACCCAGTGCTGTAACGTTGCGTGGCCATCCGCTTGGTGGGGCACAAGTAGTCGGAACTCCGTTCCAAAATTCGATGCTTGGCCGTCTCGTATTCTGACCCGCAACTTTGCGGCTTCGTTCTCAACTGTTGCGATTCTTCTACCGGCATGCAAAACTAGCGCGTTGCATTCATCCGCAAGGGCTCACGCGCCGCCGCCGGCCGGAGTAGATACTTTTGCCCGACACTTGCCGCGGCCTCGCTGAATCGCCCGTCGGCCGCGCATCCCCCTGGCGCACCGCGATCCTTGCTCTGGTCGTCGCTGTCGCCGCGGCAGGAGTCATAACGTGCCGCTTCGCGCCACGCTTTGGGCTGTGGCGAGGACTATCGTTCGGCGAAGACTTGCCGTGGGGCCTTCGCCATGAACCGGAATTGGATCGGGCGCTCGTTTCGTTGGCTCAGCTCGACGACCCCTGCGCGCCGATTACGAATCCGACTCATCAGGTTATCGCCTGGCGGCTCTTCTTTCCCGTCAGTTGGCACTTTTTCCACTTACCCAGGTCCTGGTATGTCGCCCTGCCGCAAATTGGTTGCGTACTCGCTCTCTGGGGTGTCGCATGGCTGACGCACCAACGATTTGGACGTTGGTGGCCGACATGCCTAGCCACCGGTCTGTTCGCCGCTCTCCCGTGGTTCTTCGTCTCCAGCAGTTGGCTAGTGCATTTCGACTCGTGGCTAACTATTGGACTACTGACGGCCGCGTTTGCGCCGTCGCGCTGGCTACTGGCGTTTGCCTGCCTCATAACACCGTGGGTCGATGAACGTTTCGTCCTCGCCTTGCCGGCGACGATGGCAGTGCGAGCCATTGCGCGGCGGCAGATCGAACAAAAGCAGTGGCGCGAATTGTTGCTGGACCTGGTCGTGGCCACGGTCGCCAGTGTGCCTTATCCAGCGATTCGCGCTGTTGCCTGGCTGCGTGGCGACCCCGGTTCGACGGCTTACGTGAAGGACCACTTGAGCGCCGTACGCGACGTCGCATGGACGAGTTTTGCCAAGGCGCTCTGGTCGGGATATCGCGCCGGATGGCTCGTCATCGGCGCCGCGATTGTCCTGGTTTGGCGCCGCGTCGGCGCAGGCTGGGCTTTGACCTTCGTCTTCCTCGTAATTGGCACAGCCGTCGGTGGGCTGTTTATTGCCGCCGACATGTCGCGCTCGTTGATGATGAGCAGCCCTGCATTTCTCTTGAGCATTTGGCTATGCGAGGAGTGGCGACTTCAAACGATTCACAAACCGTTGCCAGGCAGGCCGGCAATGCTTGCCGCAATGTTCCTACCGGCGGTGGTGCTCGCCAACCTGTCGTTACCCGCTTATCACGTAATGTGGATGCGCAGCTGGCAAGTTGAAACACTGGCGACCGAAATCAAGAACTGGATCGATCCGCCGCCCCTACTAGTGGCGGGTCAAGACCTGATTCGAGGACGACAGTTCTTGGAGCAAGGCAGCACGGCCGACGCGCTACGAAGTTACGACTCCGCGATCCTCCACGCGGAAGGCGCCTACCCGCTGGCCCTTATCGAACGCGCCAATCTGCGGATACAGAACGGCAATATCAGCGGGGCCGAGTCGGATGTGAATGATGCCCTGCGCGAAGTACCAGATTATCCGTTCGCACTCTTACTTCGCGCGGCCTTCCGCCTGGACCACGGCCAGGCATCGCTCGCCGCTGCGGACTTACAACGGGCCCTGTCCAAAGCGCCGGCCGACTGGCCCTATCGTGAGAAGGCGCAATCGCTCCTCGAAAAAGCCACGGGCAATCGCACGCCGCAAAATGGCCCATAACAACCTCGGCAATTGCGGTAGGGCGCGGCAGAATCGGCTGCCACACGGAAAGCGACTCCATTGGTGCGACAGGTGGCAACGAAAGCGAACGCCTCGGCTGGTATCGAGCAGTCGGGCGGGATTAACTCGGACGCTGCCGCGATTGTTTCAGTTAATCTGCCGGCAGTTTGTTTAGCTACAGCAAGTCGATACCGTCGATCCCCCCTGCAGACAAGGCCGCGAAACGCGAGCAACGTGCCGTCGACGCAACGTCAACTCCACAACTCTGCGATAGGCTTCCCTTCCGACAGAATTGGCACCGGCCGACCCATGCTATCAGGAAAGACGCGCGCGGTATTAATGCCCAAAAAGTTATAGACCGTGGCCAGAACATCTCCGGGCGAAAAAGGATGCGTCACAGGATACATGCCCTGGCTGTCGGTGGCGCCGATCGTACGCCCAACATTCATCCCGCCTCCGGCAAACAGTACTGAAAACGCACCGGGCCAATGGTCCCGTCCTGCTTGGGGATTAATCTTGGGTGTGCGGCCGAACTCGCCGGAGACCAATAAGAGAACGTGCCGATCAAGGTGCCTTTGATACAAGTCCGTTACCAATGCGGCGAGCGCGCGATCGACGGGGGGGAGCGACTTGTTTTTGAGCGTGGTGAAGTTGTCGACGTGCGTATCCCACTCTCCGCCGGACAGCACCGTGACGAATGTAACGCCCGCTTCCACCAATCGTCGTGCAAGCAGACAACCTTGACCGGCAGACGTGCGGCCATATAACTCGCGCGTAGCGGTCGGCTCCTGGCTCAAGTCGAAGGCCTTTTGTGCATGTGGGCCGCTGACCATTTCAATGGCCTGGCGCGAGAACTTGTCGAGCGCCAGAAACTCGCCTGCGCGGTCACTGTCATGCCGCAACCGATCGAGTTTGTGCAGCAGGTCGGTGCGGTCTTCGAGACGCGCAACGGTCATGTCACTGGGGAAGTTAAGATTCCGTACCTTATATTGTGCAGAATTCGGATCGCTTTCGATCGTGAACGGATTGTAAGCAGCGCCGAGAAAAGCGGCGGCGCCCAGCAACTGTCGCCGCGGAATGCTGACATAGGCTGGCAAGCCCTGAACGTTCGCTCCTCGCGCCTGGGCCACTATTGACCCACATGATGGATTCACGTTCCTCGTCGTTGACGGGGGCGGGCGGTGGCCGGTCATCATCCAGTGCGATGCCGGCAAATGGCCCGGCTCGAGGTGGGCCACCGATCGTACGATCGTCAGATATTTCAGTGCACTCGCCAGATGCGGCAAGTGCTCGCAAATCTGCACACCAGGAACACTGGTAGATACGGGAAGAAACTCTCCGCGAATTTCAGCCGGTGCGCCAGGCTTCAGGTCATAGAGGTCAATCTGGCTCGGCCCCCCTCCCATGAACACATGGATCACTGCGGTATCAACTGGCTGGGCCGCTTCGGCGCGACAGCGCAAGCAGTCCGCCAACGTGAGATTGCCCAGTGCCAGTGAGCCGATCTGCAGCACGGTCCTGCGCGAAATGCGGGCGTGATGCGAACTTGGATCAGGCGACATGTCGTCGTCCCCTCACGGCTGGCATGCGCTATCGACAGAAATCAGCGCCTCTCGAGAAATTCTAACAAGTGACTGGGTATGTGCGTAAGACACGTTCAAAAACCTGATCGCGACATTTGGGAGGCGGCCGGTCGAATTAGAATCTGTGGGAGGAGTTTCCGGCCCATTTCGTCTATGCATGAATTGGCAACAGCGAAAGCGTCGCACGAAAGCATTATCTGCAACTGACGGATGAGCACTTCGCGCGGGCCATCAAGAGCAAACCGAAAGCGGCGCAGCAGGCGCACGCAGAGGAGCGCACCGAGTCGCACGAGCAACCATCAGCGCATAAGAAAGCCCCGGTTTTGCCGGGGCCAGCGGTATCCTGCGAATACTTGCCATTATGTCAAGTACCCCCACGGGGAGTCGAACCCCGGTTTTCGGGCTGAGAACCCGACGTCCTAGGCCTCTAGACGATGGGGGCGTGCGCGCGCCAAGCAGGCTGACTCGATCTCGATCGAACCGCGCCGCCGACGAACTCTTTCGCCCATCGCCGCGGGCCTGTGGCCCGGGCTGTCCTCTGCAGGACAGGGCGAAGCTAGTTTGGTACCTCCTTATCGCCTGGCTGTCAACCCGGGGTGACGGCCTACGCGATCGGGTGATCATAAATTCTCAACGACTCGTACCAAGAGACGATTCCCCTCGGTCGCCTTCAATGCCACCCCGGCAACGAGCGAGAAAGGATTCGCATCAGGCCTCGCTCGGACATAGCACCACGGCCGGCTCAATTCTCCGTATCCAGCGTCTGCAATGACTTCTGCCAATCCTCCCATTCGGCCGCGACCTCTTGACCCCGATGTTTGCGGACTTCGCTCAGGGCGACTTGCACCAGCGGCGCCATGCGCGAATCGGTGAGGTTCTTGCGAATGGGCCACAGCTCCATCAAATCGGTCACGGCCTGCTGGTATTCCCCTTTGCGAGCGCGCATTAAACTGGCGCCGGCCAGGCCAAAGGCCCGCTGATCCGGCTCGGGGCTGCCGGCCAATTCTTCGAAGACCATCAACGCCTCGAACTGTCGGTCCATTTGCAGATAGAAAAGGGCCAATTCCTGATTGGCCTTGGCGATCGATTCTCGGTCGCGCGGAAAATATTTGGCGACGCTCTTCAGCCAGGTCTCGCGATTGGTCGGCGACATCGAGGCAAACATGAATTGTTGCCCGCCGTCTTCGTACTTGCGGATCTGGTTTTGCCCGGCGGTGGCGAGCAGCGGCTTTTGCGTTTCCCACGCCAACAATCCGCCGGCGGCAAACGCGGCGATCGTTCCCACTGCGACCAATGCATAGAATCGTCGGCGAATGATCGGCAACGACGATGTTCTCATCACGGCCGCCAGGTGCTGCGTGGCGGCGCCGATCGTAGCCAGCGCTTCGCGCTCCTCGGGCGGCAACTCGTCACTATCTTCCCAGGCGTCGTCGCCCGGCAATTGCAGCATGCGCAAATCGTGCATCAGGTCGCGGGCCGTGGCGTACCGGCCCTGCGGATCCTTGGCCAGCAATTTGTGTACGATCCGGCACAAAGCCGGTGGAAGATCGGTGCGAATATTCTCCAGTCGGCTCGGCTGAGTTTTTAGATGCTGCACCGCGATTGCCAAGGCCGACTCGCCACGAAAAGGCGTGCTGCCGGCCAGCATCTGGTAGCAAGTCACACCAAAGGAATACAAGTCGCTGCGCGGATCGAGCGGCCGCCCCTCGACCTGTTCCGGACTCATGTACAGCGGCGTTCCCATCGTCACGCCGACCTGTGTTAGGGCGAGACCAGCGCCGCCGCTGGCTTGTCGGGCCAGCCCGAAATCCGCCACCTTCACCTCTCCTGATCGCCCGATCATGATGTTCTCGGGCTTGATGTCACGATGCACGATGCCGCGTTCAGCGGCTTTTTGCAGCGCTGCCGTGACTTGCCGCATAATCTTTACAGCCACCGCGACCTCGGGGGGGCCACGGCGGTTCATCCATTCGCTCAGGTTCTGCCCTTGGACATATTCCTGGGCGATGTAATGCACCTGGTCCGCGCACCCGACGGCGTAAATCTGCACGATGTTCGCGTGAACCAGGCTGGCAGCGGCGTGCGCTTCGTTATGAAAGCGTTTGACATAGCTTTCATCCTTGGCGAGATCACTTTTCAGCACTTTGAAAGCAACCTGCCGGCGCAGTGACCGCTGTTCGGCCAGATAAACCTCGGCCATGGCTCCTTGTGCCAGGCGGCGCAGCAAATAGAAATCGTCGAACTGCCGACCGGAAAGATCGACGTCACCAGCGGCATCGCGTGCTTTCGGAGAGACGTCCGCCATGCTGATACGCCGAGGGGTCTCCGCGGGAATATTCTTACTGCTGCAGTCTGGCCGACGGGAGCGTGGCCATAACGACTTCTCGCCGCCGTTCCCTACGCACGCATGCAAGCAAAAAAACGCGCGCCTCGCGTTACCGTGCGCAGCCCACGACTCGCGCGCATCGACCGTTCAAGTATGAACCTGCGCAGCTCAAATGACAACCGAGCGAGCCACGGCAGCAACCGCGCAGAATGCTTAAGCCGTACAAACGGTTACATCTTTTGTCCCAAGGATTCGGCCACACGCCGGCAGAGCGCCATCGTCTCGCCGAATTGCTTGAAGTTCAGCGACTGATAACCGTCAGAAAGCGCATTTTCCGGGTCAGGATGCACTTCCAGAATCAACCCGTCGGCGCCGGCGGCCACGCTTGCCGCGGCCATCCGCGGGACCAGATACGTGTGCCCTGTGCCGTGGCTCGGATCGACAACGACGGGCAAGTGCGTCTTGGCGTGCAGATAAGCCACTGACGCCAGCGGCAATGTGAAACGCGTGTGAGATTCGAAGGTACGGATACCGCGCTCGCATAGCATGACGTCGGGATTGCCCGCGTCGAGAATATATTCCGCCGCCAGCAGCAATTCCTCCATCGTCGCGCTGGGGCCGCGCTTCAACAGCACGGGCTTCCCTCCCTTGCCGGCCGCTTCCAGCAAGCGATAGTTCTGCATGTTGCGCGCGCCGATTTGCAGCACGTCGGCATAACGGGCCACGAGTGCCACATCCTCGGTCGCCACGACTTCGGTGACCACGGCCAACCCAGTGGCCTCGCGCGCGGCAGCCAACAGTTTCAGACCGTCTTCCTTCAGCCCCTGAAAGCTGTAGGGACTGGTGCGCGGTTTGAAGGCGCCGCCACGCAGCGCCGTCGCGCCCGCCGCCTTACATGCCTTCGCGGTGGAGAGCAATTGCTCTTCGGTTTCGACTGAACAGGGGCCGGCGATGACGCCGATCGTGCCCCCGCCGACAGTCAGGCTACCGGCGCGGACGACCGTTGGCTCCTTCTTCACTTCGCGGCTGGCAATCTTGTAGGGAGCCAGGATCGGCAGCACCTCGGCGACGCCGACGCCGCTCTCGAGCGATTCTTTCAAGCCATTGACCTCGGGGCCGATCGCCGCCACGACGGTGCGTTCGACGCCGTGCAGCACGTGCGGCTTCAACCCTAAGTTCGTGATCCGTTCGACCATGTGGTTTACCTGGTCAGCCGTAGCATCTTTATTCATCACGACGATCACCTTGGGTACTCCTCTATGCGGATTTGATAATCTTCAAAACAAAAAAAGCCCCGAAGACCACAGCGGGTCGTCGGGGCTTTGGAAAAACTCTGTCGCGTGAGGTTTAGATACCTCCTCCGGCCCCGCGACCCGTCGGGGTAAAATAAAACCAAAACCAGTAGGTCGTAGCCGCGGAGTTCATGGAAGTATTCTGCGCTCGAGAACCGCTCGTCGCAAGACATCGGGCGTCGTTTCACCTGGCGCCGATGACTGGCATTACCTCTTACTCTGCCCGGATGACCGGAAACGGCGTTGGACTGTCCGCCAGTGAATCCTAGGTCAAAAACGTCTCCGGTGGCCTCCAAGGCCTAATACTAGAGAGCCTACCACCGCCCCGCAGGTTCAGGGGGCTGGCCGGCTGTTCGGTTTGGCCCGTAGCAGCATGTTTTCCAATCGCACCTGAGAATCGGGTGCTTGAACGACCAGCAGGCATTTGCTGGCTTCGTCGAATTCTACCGCCCCCAACCCGCCTCCCTCGGTCCACGTCGTGGCTTCGAACTGGCCGCGTAGTCGTGACACGATTTCCTTGGGGTCGAGCCGCGCAGCCAGCAAATCGGCCATCGGGTAAAGCTCGAAATCGTACCGGTCCGGCAACGATTGCCGTGCAAAGACTTGTACGTTGCGCTCGTCGACGATGCGGTAGGTCATGCCAATCGGTGTCAGCAGGGACGACAGAGCTTCATAAAGCGGTTGCTTCTCGACCACGACCTTCGCCGGCTGATGCGACCATAGTCCGGCTTGCGCCAGTGATGCTTCGTCGACGATGATTCGCGTCGCCGTTGAGCGACTCAACCACGACAGAACGTCAACCAGCGGCGTCTCGAGGCTGAAATTTGCCGTCACCACCTTGTCGAGATTCGCCTTCGCCAGCGCGTAGCTCGATTTGAGCGCCACTTCTTCCGGTTTGAGGTTTTCTTTCGTCGCGAGCCCGCGTGCCTGGCGCAGCTTGTCGAGAAACACGGCCACGGCATGTTGCACGATTGGATCCTGCTCGACCGTGAATGCCCTGTCGACCACCTTTATGCGCCCTTTGCCCCCCTTTTCTTGCCAACTTGTGGGACAAACGAATGTCGGCACAAGCGCGGCCAGCCGGGCCACTTCTTCGCCGCCGCCAGGAGCTAGATCGCTTACGTCGTACGATGTGGAAGTGGGTTTCGCCGTTCTGCGGTCAGGCGAGGTCACAATCACCTGCTGCCCTTCGACCAGGAACATCAGGCCTCGCTTGGCAAGAAGTTCCGTCAGCGCATCACCGACCGTCGTGTCCTCAAGCGAAATCGAGAACTGATCCCCGGGCCGCACACTGACCATTGCCAGTGCGTCGACATCCAGCGAAATCGGAATCGTGCTCATACGTGACAGAAAATCACAAAAGTCCGCGAGCGCTACACGCTTGAATTGCACCGACGGCAGCGGATCGGCCAGCCGTGCCACTACGTCCACGGGGGGCATCGATTCTTGCCCCACGACCATCTCACCGTCCGCGACGGCGGCTGCGCCCTCACCATCAATCGCCGCCTTGGGCATCTCATCGCCTTCGGGCGCGGCATCGACGGGGACGATCGGCTTTGCCAGGTGCCCCGGAGCCGCGGGATCTATATTTCGAGCATTGCCGGCCGCGTCTGGTGTGGCTGCAGGCGCAGCACCATCCCCCGCTGCCGCGTCTTCCACGGACGGATCTACGGCCAGGTCCGCTAGGTCGCGACGATGATTTTCAGGCCGATTGGCGGCGACATCAGCCGCTCCGTCGGCTGCCGCCCCATCATCGGCGGCACTATTTGGCGCGACGTTGTCGGATGGCTCCCGCCCGGCAGCGGGCGTAGCGTTTGCTACGTCGTCATTCACTTGCGGTACGGGAGAAACGGCAGCATCGTCCTGATCATGCGCGGTAATCGCCACACCAGGTGCTGATGCTACGCTCTCACTCGGCTCGCCGCCCGAACGAAACATGATCCAGGCAAATAGCGCGAGCACAGTCAGGACGACAGGTAACGTAAGCAACACCAACCGATGCTGCGATACGGCATCCACCAGGCGCGATACAAGACTTGGGCCAGGCTCAGCAACGGGAATCGGAGGGACGTCATCGGGATTGATCGGCGTTGGCGACGTGCTCGGCGCCGCCGATGACGTAGCGCCGGCGGGCACCATCTCAGAGGCCTTCACCGGAACCAATGGCGCGGAAGCGGTCGACGCCCCGACAGCAGATGCCGCGGCAGGTTGCCCCGCTGGGTTTGGCACTGCGCTTGTGACCTTCGCTCCCTTCTCCGGAACGAACGCCTTGGTGACGATCGTGCTACCCGTCGCGGGCTCAGCGGAAATCTTACTCGCCGTTTCCTGAGTTGGTGGAACCCACCCAGCCGGCGCGGCAACTTGCACCATGCTGCCGCACTTCGGACAAGCCAAGATCTTGCCAATGGCGGCGGCGTCGCGCACCTTCAGCCGGGCATTGCAGGTCGTACAGCAAATCGCGAACAATTCCATCTTTCGCGCTCCCAGCGGTCGTCAGCCCCGCGCCGTAGGGGCGTCCGTGGGTTTACGGTTGCTCAGCGAGTTCAGCAGGCACGGCTTCCCCTCGTTGCCTGGCTGCGGCCCGCGTCGTAATGATCAGGGTCTCTCCGCCCCCTCCGGACGAGGGACCGACCACATATATCAGCTTACCGTCCGGGTTGGCCCGGATCATGACTTTTCGCAAAATTTCTCGAGCCGATTGCTCCTTTTCGTCGAGGCCGAAAGATTGATTTTTCGTAATCCCCTCGAGTTGCAAATCCGCGCCACGAATCAAGACCTCGGCCCCGATCTCCTCCCCCACCATTTGCAGGGCTTTTTCCAAGGTCGCCCGGTCGAAAACCAGTGATATTTTGCGATCCAGTCGCTTGGCCAACGGTTCAGGTGCGGCGGCCTTGGTTGCCGACCGTGCGCTACCGGCCGCCCCCGAGCGAAGTCGCTCGGCCAGCGCCAGACGTGAGCCCAGGGCCAAATTGTGTGCGGCCACGCTCGGCAAATAGGCCCGCAACACCACCTGCCGCCCCTGCGTCCCCACGACGGTATATCGACCTAATTGTTCAACCATGAGTGGAAAATCGAACAGCACGTCGCGACTATAGTCGCTCAAATCCAGGGTGCGTATGTACTCGCTCACGCGCTTGGGCAAGCGTGCCATCCGCTCGCGAAACGAACGAGCCAGGTTGGCCGTCGGCGTATTGAGAGGAGTGCTCGCGCGGAGTTCCAAGAATAAGTCGTCACCAGAAAGATGCGCGCTGACGAGAGCAGCTTGCGGCAAGCCGTGCGTCGACATGTCGATCGATCGCGCCCCGGCCGTGGACGTTGCCGGTGCAAGGTCTTTTGCAGGCGTCTCGCCATCTGCTTCGTGCCCCGAGAGAAACCAATCCAGCGGCGCGCGCAAACGCGATCCGATCCCTGGGAACCAATCGGTGCTGCCGGTGTGCAGAATTCCTGGCGAAGCCAGGATCGTGATATCGCGGTCTCGATCGCTCAGAGCCGCCAGGTCCTCCATCTCACGGCTGAGCGCCGGAGGGTTTTCGCCAGCCGGAATCACTTCATCCTTAATTAGCTCCGCCGGCCCGATGACGATCGTTTTGCCCGGTGTATCGGCGTCTGGAAACCAAAATCCTAGATCACCTTTCTTGTAGATCGTTATCCCATCGTTCTCGACGGCGGAGGGATCGCCCCAGGCCTTCAACAGCGTTTCTATCGACTCCGGCGGCTCGCGCAGTGAAATCACGACTGACGGACGCGGCGCACCGTTGCTGCCGTCCAGAATGCCAATCAGCACCGCGTCGATACCGGAGAGCGGTGTGCCCGCGAGTGTCGGTAGCGCCGTGGCGACGAATTCGGCGAACGGCCCGAGCGTGCGCGGATCGAGAAGCTTTTCAGCTTCGGGTTGATCGGCAAATTGCGCAGGGCGCAAGGCCACGATCACTTCCGCGCCGGGAGCCAGGTACTTCAAGTCCAGCGGCGCGCCCTGAGTAGGCGAAACCCACATGGTGCCGTCCACGGCCACGATCGGATCGGTCGTCGTCGCCGGATTCGATTCATTCGGTTGCGCCATCACGGCAGCGTCAGATGGTTCGGCTGCGCTTCCTGCCTGCGAATCGGTTTCGTCGTTGACGGCGGTCACGTCGTCCGTCACCGGCGTCGCTGTACTCGGTGCTCGCTCCGGCATCGCCGGGGATAATGCAACGATTTTTTGCGGTGCTCGCATCCCGGTCAGAAAGTAAGCCCCGCCGCCAATGACGAGCAACAACACGGAAACACATGCCACGATGAGCGGAACACGATTGCGGCGTGTTGGATTTCGTTTGAAGGCTCTGGCGGACGTTCCACTTTCGCTGGGACTAAATATCGTTGGCACACCGATATTTACCCCGGATGACGACGTTGCGTGCCCTGCCCCGTTCGCGGCCAGCCAGTCGTCGAGCCGGGCCCGCGCCGGAGGACTCGGCAGTGGTTCGAAGTTCTTTTCCAACTGCTTCAACAGGACGGCCACGCAGGTCTTGCGATCTTCGGGTTTCTTGGCGAGCATTCGCGGCACGAGTGCCGCCAGTGGCTTGGGAATCGCCGGATTCACCTTATCCAAAGGGAGCGGGACTTCCTGGCAATGTTGTTTCAGACGATGCTCTCGATCCCCCGTCGGGAACGGTGCGTTCCCAGCCAGCATCTCATAGAAAACACACCCTAGGCTGTAGATATCGCTTTCCATGTTCGGTGCCTCGCCGGTCACGCATTCCGGCGGGCAATAGTTCACCGCGGCCTCGTCAATGTCGAACGTGACGTGCGCGCCGATAACGGCCAGCGGATCACGTGCCAGCGGGAACGTCGGCAGCCGCGCCCGCCCGTCGGCCGTCAGCCACACACGCGCGGGCCGTACAGCACCATGCCCCGTGTGCGCGTCACCGAAGGGGACCAACCCCGACATCACGTCGCAGGCAATACGCAGGGCCTCTTTCGGAGGCAACGATTTCCCGCCAGCCAGCCGATCCGCGAGGGTCGCGGTAGGCAATTCTTCAAGAACTAAAAACTTGTAAGACTCGAGTTCGACCAGCGTATGACAGTGAATCAGATACGCACCGTAATGAGCATGCCGCGACAAGGCCGCGGCAGTTGCCGCCTCGCGCCTGAGTTGGTCGACTACGTCAGGATCCGTTAGCGCCCCGCTCAAAAAATAGAGCGTGACAGGGATCTTCGTCGGCCGATGAATTGCGCGGAACAGGCCCGGTTGGCCAGCCACTTCCATGCGATCGGTGACAAGATAATCTCCATACACAAACGGGCCCGACTTTCCGGCCAAAAGAATTTTGGCCTGATAGCGCGTCATGGCGCCCGAGTTGAGCATCCACTCGGGGAGCGGAACCGTACGCGCGATCGCGCCGGTTTCACGCGCCTTCGCATACGCGTCCGCCAAACGGCGACAATCCTCTTCGTCGTGCAAACCGCTGGCGACGAGCAAGTGCCAGAATTCGTGGACGCTAAGTGCCATGAAATCCTAGTTGATTGCCCATGCCGCGTATTAGTGCCTTAACCACCGCATCGACGAATTGAGGTGCAACGCTTGCAACCCCATTCCCCATCGACAGCACATTTCAGTCTAAGTCCAATCGCCGACGGGTGCCAAGTGCCGCACGCCAGCAGTCGTTCTTGAGCCACCGGGAGGGGAGGGATATGATTCCCTTGCCAGAAGTAGGGAAGATCTATTCGTCACTCGATCGACACAGCGTCGGCTAGTCGACGGCCAAGGATTTCCTCTCTGCCAACTGAAATGACGGCTGCTCAGAATTAGAACAGATGACCTATTCCCCGCCAAACAGTCCTGGCCCCGGCTATCCACCGCGCGGCGAACGTAGTAAGAGTGTCGGACGACATCAACATATTCCGGGATACCCTGAACGACGCGATTGACCGGGCAAACACGGGGCGAGCGATCCCACCAAGGCGGAACGATGAAAGCGTTTGATTCTACGCAGCTCTATTTCAATCGGGCGGCGGATCAAATCGATCTCACCGAAAACATGCGACGACTGCTCCTGATTCCTAAACGGGAAGTGCAGGTGCAGGTCGCCATCGAACGGGATAATGGCGAGATCGCCACGTTTGTCGGCTACCGTGTTCAACACGACGACGCCCGCGGACCGATGAAAGGGGGCCTTCGTTACCATCCCGACGTCGACATGGACGAGGTTCGCTCGCTGGCGGCACTGATGACCTGGAAGACCGCGGTCGTGGATCTTCCTTATGGCGGAGCCAAAGGGGGCTTGGCGATCGATCCCGCCAAGTTCAGTACGCGCGAACTGGAGTTGATTACGCGCCGCTTCGTCGATGGCATTCACGACGTGATTGGCCCTGACACGGACATTCCGGCCCCCGACATGGGAACGAACGCCGAAGTCATGGCCTGGTTCATGAATCAATACGCCAAGTATCACGGTTACAGCCCTGCTTGCGTGACGGGCAAGCCGGTTGAAATGCATGGCCTGCCTGGGCGAGAAGAAGCCACCGGCCGCGGCGTCGGCATTCTCACCTACAAAATGCTGGCCCGACTAGGACGCAAAGCGGCCGACACGCGAGTCGCAATCCAGGGCTTCGGCAACGTCGGCTCACATACCGCGAAATTTCTGCATGAAGCCGGCTTCCGCATCGTCGCTATCGGCGATTACAGCGGCGGCTATCACCGGGCCGAAGGACTCGATATCCCCGGTATGTTGCGATACGCGCTCGATCATCGAGGAGGTCTGGCTGGCTACGATGGTGCTGCCGCAATTTCGAACGAGGAATTGCTGACCCTGGATGTCGACGTGTTGATTCCGGCGGCGTTAGGGGGCGTGATCACGCACGCCAATGCCGACGATATCCGCGCCAAGATCATCATCGAAGCGGCTAACGCGCCGGTCTACCCGGATGCCGACGATGTGCTTGCCGCGCGCGGCGTGGTGATACTGCCCGATATCCTGGCGAACGCGGGGGGCGTTACGGCCAGCTATTTCGAGTGGGTGCAAAATCGGCAACACTATCGCTGGGATATCAACCGCGTTCGGCAGGAACTCGAACACGTTATGACACGGGCCTTCGAACGCGTCTGGGAATTGGCGACCGAACGCAAAGTCAGTCTTCGCACGGCCGCGTACATCGTGGGCATAGGACGTGTCGGCCAGGCCACGGTTCTGGGAGGAATCTCTTGACGCTAGACGCCACGATCGACAGCACCGTCTTGATTCACATTCCTGTTTTCCAGGGGCTGTCCGATGCGCAGCGTCAGGAAGTCGTACGGCTGGGAGAATTAAAATCGCTCGCGCCGGGCGACCTTTTGATACGCCAAGGACAAACCAGTCAGGATTTGTGGCTCCTTCTGGAGGGAACCTGCGAGGTCTTCAAGCAACTCACCTCGCGCCCGGCCACGGCCGAGCCAACCCTGCTGGCGGTGCTCGAGCCCTTTAGCAGCATCGGCGAGATGTCCTACTTCAGCCCGGCCCCGCACTCTGCCAGCGTCCGCGCGAAATCCGCGTCCAAGCTCTTTCGCTTACCCCGCGCCAGCTTCGACGACCTGACGACGCGGCATCCGGCGCTCACGTCGCGACTGGCCGCCAACACGATCGGCATTCTGGCCGAGCGGATGCGGCACATGGACGATTGGGTCGTGGAACTGCTGGCCCACAAACCGGCCGATCCACGCATTCCGGAATGGAACGAACTGCGCCGCCGTGTATTCGACGGCTGGAAGCTGTAAACGCTCTAGGGAATTTCCGGCCTGGCTTGGTTCCGAGGTTTTCGACCGGCCAGCACTTCACCCGTAACCGCCGCGGGCCTTCGACGAAGAGCCCGTCGTCGCCACCCCGGCCCGCATCACCTCTTCGAGAATCTCGCACGCCCGCTCGATCTCGGGCCGATGAACGTCTAGATGCGTGACAGCCCGCAGCAACTGGGGACCGAACGGGTGCGTCAATACGCCGCATTCGGCCAAGCGATCGTGCAATTGAACGGCCGTACCCCATTCGGGCGCGATGTGAAAGATCACGATGTTCGAGTCGACCTTGGCCGGACGCAACTCCAGTTCATCGATCGTGCGTACGGCCGTGGCCAGCAACTGCGCGTTGGCATGATCCTCGTCCAAACGCTCGACATGATGCTCAAGCGCGTAGAGAGCGCCGGCGGCAACGATGCCCGCCTGCCGCATGCCCCCGCCGAGGACCTTGCGATGCCTCACCCCCTTGGTAATCAGGTCGCGCGGTCCGGCGAGCGCCGAGCCAATCGGCGCACCAAGGCCTTTTGAGAAGCAGACACTAACGGTGTCGAAATGCTCGGCCCATTGCCGCGCTGCAATTCCGGACGCGACGACGGCGTTGAACAACCGAGCACCGTCCAGATGCGTCGCTACCCCCTGATCGTGCGCCCAGCGACAGACCTCGGCGATGTTGGCCAGCGGTACCACCCGGCCACCGCCGCGGTTGTGCGTGTTTTCCAGACAGAGAAGTCGCGTTGGGCTGCAGTGGGGATCATCGGCACGCACCAGGCCCGCGACCTGTGCAACGTCGAGGACGCCGTAGTTTCCTTCGACCGAGCGGCTGCTAACGCCGCTAAGCTGCGCGGCGGCTCCTTGCTCGTAGTTGAAGATGTGACATTGCGCTTCGCAGATCAGCTCGTCGCCGCGCTGGCAATGCAGCCGCACGCCGATCTGATTCGACATCGTGCCCGACGGCACAAACAGGGCCGCCTCTTTGCCCAGCATCTCGGCGATCCGCTCCTGCAAGCGGTTGACGGTCGGATCATCGCCGAACACGTCGTCGCCGACCTCGGCCGCGGCCATTGCCGCTCGCATGCCGGGCGTGGGGCGGGTCACCGTATCACTGCGCAGGTCAATGGCACGCGTGGTCATGGATTCCCCTAGGCGAGTGTGTTGGTCGGCAGGTTCGGGGGGCGGGCAAAAGCAGGTTCCGACAGCGTTCTAACGCGCGCCGCCGGAGGTCACAAGGCGAACGTCCTGCGTGGCGTGTGGATGCTCAATTGTTCGTGATCCATGAGCGCAAGGCCAGCGATTTACCAAAAACCCAGCGTGCTGACGTTCAAGTGAAAGCGTCCGCACCCAACAGCCCTTCCGCGATCCACGACCACCGATCACAATTGGGGTTTCCGCGAAATCTGCTCATGCGCCCAATGACCGTTACTCTCGTACGATTGCCGCAACTTGACTCGCGCCGCGACGACTTTCGCGCGGCTCTGGCGGCGCTGCGCGAGAAGCTCAGCCCGCGTGGGGACCTGGTAAGCGAGGCAGGCAAACAGCGGACGATCGAAGTCTTTGGCGAGGCGCTCGCACCGGCTCAGGTCGTCGAGCGAATCTGCCGCGACGTACGCGATCGTGGGTTACCGGCGGTGCTCGACTATTCGGCGCGGATCGACAAGGCCTCGCTCACGGCCGACACGATTCGCGTCCCTGCCGCCGAACTTGCCGCCGCGCACAAGGCGGCGGCGCCGGAATTCCTCCGCGCCATCGAGAACGTGCGCCGCAATATCCTGCAATTTCAGACCGCGGTCCTGCATCGCGATGCCACGGTCGAGCGAACCGACGCGGTGCGATTGCGGCAGCGCTATTTGCCCCTCACGCGCATCGGAATCTGCGTTCCTGGCGGCGCCGCGGCTTATCCTTCCACGGTATTGATGACCGCCGTCCCGGCGCAAGCTGCCGGAGTGCGCGAGTTAGCCGTGGTGGCCCCGCCGACGCAGTTCGGCGCGTACAGCACAGATTTGCTCGCTACGTGTCACGCACTCGGTATTAACGAGGTCTACCGCCTGGGGGGCGCGCAGGCTGTCGCCGCCCTGGCCTATGGCGTTGAGGGTTTGCCGAAAGTCGACAAGATCGTGGGACCGGGCAGCCTGTTCGTGGCGCTGGCCAAGAAGTTCGTGTACGGCGAGGTCGACATCGATTCGATCGCCGGCCCTAGTGAAGTGGTCGTGGTGGCGGACAGTTCCGCTCGTGCGGATTTTATCGCCGCGGACATGATCGCTCAGGCCGAACATTCACCGGCTTCGAGTGTCCTGATTTCGTGGCACGAGCCGCTCTTGCGCGAAACTCAAGTGGAATTGGCCCGGCAGCTCGCACCGCTCGCGCGTGGCGATTTGGCACGGCGCAGCCTGGAAGAATTCGGCGCACTGGTGCTGGTACGCGACGAGGACGAGGCAGCGGCTGTGGCCGATGAGATTGCACCCGAACATTTACACCTCGCGACCAACGATCCAGAACAGCTACTCGCCAAGATTCCGCACGCCGGCGCGGCGTTTCTAGGACATTACAGCCCCGTGGCCTTGGGCGATTACGTGGCGGGGCCGTCGCATGTGCTGCCGACCGGTGGCACGGCACGGTTCGCCAGCGGACTTTCGGCCAACGACTTCCTGCGCCGCACGAGCGTCATCTCATATTCGCAAGAGGCCCTGATGGCCGCGGCCGAAGACGTCCGCGCCCTGTCCGAACGCGAAGGCCTTACGGGCCATTACGCCAGCGTCGCGATCCGATTACCGAAAACATAGACAATAAGAGGTTTGCACCACCGAGACACGGAGGCACTGAGAACAGACGAATAGCAAGGGACAAAGGGACTCGGAGCTGAGTTCCTGTTGCACTGATCACTATCCTTCCCTTCTCCGTACCTCGGTCACTCCGTGGTGAGAATCACTTCTACAAAACAGCATGTCTTATTTTCGAACTGACATTGACGCGCTTCAAGGCTACACCCCCGGCGAGCAGCCGCAGGCGGGCAAGTTCATCAAGCTCAATACGAACGAGAATCCTTATCCCCCTTCACCGGCCGTGGCGCGCGCCATTGGCGTGGTACTCGAGCGTGGGCTGGCCCGCTATCCCGATCCGCTGGCCACTGGCTTTCGCGAACGTGCCGGCGCTGTGCTCGACGTGGATCCTGATGGCATTCTCTGCGGCAACGGTAGCGACGAAATCTTGACGCTCGTCACCCGGGCCTTCGTCGCGCAAGGAGAATTGCTACGCCTGCCGCATCCCAGCTACATCCTCTACAAGACCTTGGCCGAGATTCAGGGTGCCCGCAGCGAAGAGGTCTCCTTCGAGCGCGATTGGTCGCTGTCCGATCGTTTTTCATCCGCCACGGATCAATTGCGACTGGCCTTCTTGCCGAATCCCAACAGCCCGTCCGGCACGATGCTCTCTCCGGAGCGGGTCTTGGAACTGGCCGAGCGTCTCCCCTGCCCTCTGCTTGTCGACGAGGCATACGTCGATTTTGCCGAGACGAACTGCCTGCAGCTAGTTTCGCAATGCGAGAAGGTGATGGTATCGCGTACCTTGAGCAAATCGTACGCGCTGGCGGGCCTGAGATTCGGCTTCATCGTCGCGCAGCCGCAGATCATTGCCGGCTTGCGAAAGGTAAAAGATTCCTACAACTGCGATGCCCTTTCGATTGCCGCGGCCACGGCGGCCATCGACGACCAGGCCTGGCTGGCCGCCAACCGCGCGAAAATCGTCGCCACCCGCGCCCGGTTGGCCGCGGGCATGCGATCGCTCGGTTTCGATGTCGTTGATTCTCAGGCGAATTTCGTATGGGCCACGCACGCCGATCGCCCGCTGAAACCACTTTACGAGCAATTGAAGCAAAACCGTGTCCTGATTCGTTACATGGATTACGCCGGATGGGGTAACGGTTTGCGAGTTTCCGTAGGCACTGACGAACAGATTGATGCCTGTCTCGCCTTGTTGAAGACTATGATTTAGCATCCCGCGATGGAATTCTTGGAGTCGGCGCCGGCACCGACCCGTTGCGAAAGATTAAACGCTGACTGCATGAGCACCAAAAAAGACGAAGCACGCGCCGCTCTGCGAAGTCGCATTCTGGCCAATCGCGTCGTCGCGATCGCCATGGTAGTAGCCGTATTGGTGACGGTGTATTTCTGGTTCCATGACGCAGGGCCGAGGCGGCACATCTTGCGCATGACGGCCGGCGACCCGCTCAGCCATCGGTACGGAATGGCTTTATTGCTCCGCGAAGAGGCCAACAAATACAACCTCGAATTGGAGCTGGCTGGCAATTGGGAATCACAGGACGCCTTGTCGAAAGTTGCGTCGGGCGAACTCGACATCGCGTTGACCCTGGGCGACTTCGACATCCCGGACGAACACCTGCGGCAGGTCGCAGTGCTGAATCGCGAAGCCATGCACCTGTTCGTCAAGCCTGACCTGATTGCCGGAGGGCTGGTTGGTTTACGCGGGCATACATTGAGCCTCAATACCGCCGGTTCGAACACCCAAAAAATGTCGCGCCGCATGCTGCAACTGGTCGGCCTGGAGAGCGAACGCGATTATAAAGAAATCGACATGACACATGCCGAGATCATGGCTTCGCCGGCCGATCAATTGCCGGACGGCATTTTTGTTATTTCGGCGCTCCCCTGGGGCGAGGTCGGTGAACGGCTCGTTCATGAACTCAATTATCGACTGATGGAGCTGCCGTTCGGCGACGCCTTGGCGTTACGCAACCCGTCGGTGCGCGACGCAGTCATTCCCGCTTTCAGTTACAGCATCGATCCTCCCGTGCCGGATCATCCCTTGCATACGCTCGGACAGCAACTGCTGGTTGTCGCCAATCTTGATACGCCCAACGCCGCTGTCGAACGGTTGATGCGCGTGATTTTCGAAAGTGAGTTCGGACGGCGCGCACGATTACCATCCCTTCGTCCCAGCGGCGCCGATGTGGTCAGTGAGTTTCCGATGCACGCTGGGGCGCTGCAATACTTGCATCGAAACGAGCCGCTGATCAAGGCCGATTCGATCGACAAGGTCGAGAACTTGCGCAGCTTCCTCGTCTCGGCCGCCCTGGCCTGCTTCTTGTTCTGGCGGTGGCAGAAACGCCGCAACATGATCGGCTTCGAAACGTACATCGACGCCGTCAGCGAAGTTGAATACTCGGCCGTGATCATGGAACGCGGCGGCAAGGTAGACTTCAACGAGTTGCGTTCCTTGCGCCAACGCCTCAGCGAATTAAAGGGCGAAGCGCTCGAGCGCGAGGCCGAGGGCGTCCTCACGGGCGAAGAACAAATGACTGGTTTTCTGACGCACGTCATGGACGTGCGCAACTATTTGGATTCGATGCTCAGTCGCGAACCGCAGCCGCAGGCGGACGGTCAACGTGCAGCCACTGGCCACGATCAAGAAAATCCCCACAACTCGGAGCACAGATGACACACGCCTGGCATGACATTTCTCCCGGCCCCCGGTCGCCCCAAGAATTCACTTCCGTGATCGAGATCCCGAAGGGTTCGAGCGTCAAGTACGAACTTGACAAGGAAACCGGTCTGTTGAAGCTCGACCGCGTGCTCTACTCGGCCGTCTACTATCCAGCCAACTACGGCTTCATTCCGCAAACCCTGGCCGAAGACGACGATCCGCTGGACGTGCTCGTGCTCTGCCAGGAACCAGTGGCCCCTTTGACCCTGGTCCGTTCCAGGCCCATTGGGCTGATGACGATGATCGATACCGGCAAGCGCGACCACAAAATCCTGGCCGTTGCGCTCGATGATCCGGAATACAGCAGCTATCACGAAGCCGACGAACTGCGTTCGCACAACCTGGCGATGCTGCAACGATTTTTTATGGATTACAAGACGTTGGAAGGCAAAGCCGTCGAAGTCGAGGATTTTCAAGCCGCGGAAGCCACGATCGGCGTGATTAATGAAGCCCTCGAGCGTTATAGCACCGTCCGTCGGCGTGGCTTCCAAAAGTCGCCGAGCAAGTAGAGGCATCCCTGGGCAGGCACGGCCGAAAGTGCCGAATTTACGTGGTATTCTTGAGGCATGGCACGCACCGCAAAAATCAGTCGCCAGACGGCCGAAACCCAGATCGAGCTTGCGCTCGATCTGGACGGCTCAGGGCTTGCGCAAGTCTCGACCGGCGTCGGCTTTTTCGATCACATGCTTACGCTGTTGGCCAGGCATGGCGCGCTCGACCTGACCGTTCACGCCCAGGGCGACCTGCACGTCGACCAGCATCACACGGTCGAGGACGTCGGCATTTGTCTGGGGCAGGCGCTACGACAGGCGCTCGGCGATAAGGCCGGCATCCGCCGTTATGGCCATTTCACGCTGCCGATGGAAGAGACGCTCGTCACATCGGCCGTGGATCTGAGCGGACGCTACTTCCTGATCTTTCACGCCGAGTTCACCCGCGCCAAGATCGGCGATTTCGACAGCGAGCTAGTCGAAGATTTCTGGCAGGCCGTGGCGGCCAACGCCCTGATGAATCTGCACATCGTGTTGCACCACGGCCGCAACAATCATCACATCGCCGAAGCGATCTTCAAAGGCACGGCCCGCGCCCTGCGCATGGCGGTCGAGGCCGATCCGCGCATGACGGGCATCCCCAGCACGAAGGGAACATTGAACTCCTAGCGCACCATCTCCGCGGTTCCGTGGTCTCTTTTGATGCCGTTGGTGCCGTGTTTTTCCGTGCATGCGGAAAAAGCATGGCACGATACTGAGCAACATGCGCGGCGAGAGTCGCAGCCGCACAGCATTACGTCGTCAGCGGCATCCGCTTCATCTGCGAATGGCTGGCCCGTGCCTGCAGCACGACGGCCAGCGCGCGATAAGAGTCTTCCAGGCTTGAGGTATTTCGCACCAGGCTGGTCACGGCACGGTGAAATTGGCTGAGCAATTGTTCGCCGACAGGGCGTTCGCTTTCCAACGATTCCTGATGTCGGCCGAAACTGTCGAACCACACCAGCGTGCTGGGCAGGTCGACGAAGGCGATTCCTTTTTCGCAGGCCACCTGCAAGGCGGCAGGAGGCCGATAAGCCAGCGCCTCGTGCCAAGACGAATCCATGTACCGACCGCAACTGATTTGCGCCGTGGCTCCTGTGCCAGGATCGCCGGGCCCCGAGAAATCGAGGCTCATCATCTGGTAATCGTCTTCCAGCGCGTCCTCCGCAGCCCGGTGCCGCATTCCCAGCACCGACGTTGGCGGCCGGCCGACGACGTACGTACACCAATCCACCAGTTCGATCAGGTCGCTCGTCGGCGAGCTATGAATGCTCGCCTTCGTGGCCGCCGCCGAACCGTGTTGCTCGGCCGGGACGCGCGTGTGGCAAAACAACAGGCGTGGGCTGCCCAAACGCGTGGCGATCAATTCTTTTAATCGCAGCGTCGCGGCCGATTGGCGGCGCGGGAATTCGGCCATGAAAGCCACGCCTGCGCGCTCGACACGCTCTTTTACCTGGCGCGCCTGGGCCAGGTCGAGTTCCATGCTGAACGCACAATAAATGGCTTTGCCCGCGTCGCACGCCGCGAGGATCGGCAAGCACCCATACCACTGCGGCGAGAGCATCAAGACGGCGTCGATGTCATCGCGCCGGGCGAGCGCGCGAAAGCCGTCGACCTGTTTGGCGTTGAATTCTCGCGAGGCTTGCTCGGCTCGCAGCGCCACCTGATCGAAGATGGCACGCACCTCGTAACGGTCGCTAAGAGCGCGTAGCGCAGCCCGATGTCGGACTTCCCAGTTACTGCCCAGGCCGACAAGGCCGACGCGAAGCTTCATTGAGATTGCAAAACGAGAGGCAGCGGGCGAACCCGCAGATCATCGATGAGACCGACAGCCTTGCAAAACGCAGGCCGAAAGGAAATTGCTCATGCCGAAGGAACGGGATTATACCCCCTAACGCGGGATTACCTCAACCGGGTGGCGAAGCGAAGTCCAATTATTTTTAGACGTTGTGGCGTTATCCAGCCGGCGGATACACGACTCATTTTTTTCGCAACACCTTACAAAACCTCCATACGGAAAATTCTCCGCATTTTATCGTTGCAGATACATATCCCCTGGTTACACTGACCGAACTCTTCGGGCGATTGTGCCAGCCGGCAAGTGCGAGCTGCGACCGACAGGGAGGAACCAGAGTCGTGATAACGGAGCACCTGTAGGAACGGAAATCGTATAGCCCGCGCCCGTCCGTGTAATTCGCCCGCCCACGGCTTGCCAACGGCAAGCCTTCAATACCCGCGACCATCCCCCGGTTTGGCTTACCCGGCAGTGACAGCCGGCGGCCCCACCCCCGACTTCATCATCTAGGAGAACGACATGACGACGATCTCTCTGGCGTTCGTACTGCAAACCGCCCTCGTGGCGACGACTGCCAACTCCAATACGTACACCGAAGCTCGTGAAAAAACGGCCCAGACGGGCAAGCCGCTGGTCGTGCTCGTCGGCGCGGATTGGTGCCCTGCCTGCCAGACCATGAAGAATTCGGCCATGCCGCAAGTCGCCCGACGAGGGGCTCTGTCGAAGGTTGCCTACGCCGTGGTGAACACCGATCACGATTCCGGTCTGGCGCAACAGCTGATGCGCGGCGGTTCAATTCCGCAATTGGTGATGTATCGCGAGACCCCCACGGGTTGGAAGCGCGAGTCGCTGGTCGGCGCCCAGGATCCGGCCGCCATTGAATCGTTCATTAATCGTGGCCTCGAAGGCTTGAAGGCCCCCGATACTTCGCTCGGCGAAGCCAGCCGCCCGACGGCCGAAGAGCGCGAGTAGTCGCGCCGCGTTTGCTTTTGACAGAAGAGCGAATCCCTCAACGTATCAACCATCGAACCCTCGGCGCTGGCGGTAGGCTGGCGCCGAGGGTTATTTTTCGCGCGCCGCGTTGGTCGACATGCTCGTGGTCGCCGTCGGCTTGCAGCACTCGCGCACCTGCGGTAGAAACGATCGCGCGTGCGACTGCGGATTTCGGTCGCGTCACTCTCCACTAGCCTGCCTGCGGAACACTCATGCCACGCATTCTGGTCACTCCCACATTGCTGCGCGGTGTGCGCGGCAAGTATTGCGAAATACTCGAGGGCGCCGGTTTCGAAATCACTTATCCCACCGTCCCCGAGCCTGAACTGCGCGGCGCCGCGCTGGTTAAGGACCTGCAAGGCGTTTCCGGGGTGCTGGCCGGCTCCGAGCCATACACGCCCGATGTGCTGAAGGCGTCGAAACTACGTGGAATCGCGCGTGCCGGCGTAGGCTACGACGCCGTCGATCTGCCGACGTCGAACGAGTTGAAGATCGCCGTCACGATCGCGCCCGGCACCAACGAACATTCGGTCGCCGAGCAAACGATCGCGCTCCTCTTTGGCGTCTTTCGCGATGTCCCGCAACGTGATGCAGGAGTGCGCAGTGGTAAGTGGGGGCGCCGTCCATTGTGGCGATTGGCCGGCCGCACGATTGGGCTGGTTGGCCTGGGTCGCATCGGCCGCGCCGTCGTGCCACGGGCCGTCGGGCTAGGCTTGCGCGTGCTCGGTTACGATCCGATCGCCGATCGCGACTTCGCCGCCAAAAACGGCGTGGAACTCTGCTCGCTAGATGACCTCTTCGCTCGTTCGGACATTGTCAGCCTGCATCTTCCCTCCACAGCCGAAACGCGCGACTTGATCAACCGTCGCACGCTCGGACTGATGCGTCCCGGCTCGGTGTTGATCAATACGTCGCGTGGTGGACTGGTCGACGAGGACGCGTTGGTCGAAGCGCTCACGAGTGGGCACCTCGCGGGCGCAGGACTTGATGTCTTCAAGGTCGAACCGCTGCCCACGTCGAGTCCGTTAGCAAAGCTCGAAAACGTGGTCTTGGCGCCACACATGGGCGGAGTGGACGAGGAATCGGCCGAGGCCATGGCCTCGAAGGCGGCCCAATGCCTGGCCGATCTCTCGCGCGGCCAGTGGCCTGATGGTTGCGTTGTTAACGAGCAACATATCCGCACCGGCTGGCAATGGTAACTCAAGCGGATCGCTTCGTCGCGCCCACTACGTAACAGCCTGTCGGCGGAAACCTGTCGCCTATTAGCGGCGCAGATTGACGGCAAAGTTCGTGGGTGCGGCCACGGTCTGGACGGGGGCGAAGCGCGATTGCGTGTTCTGCCTCGCACCTCCGTGCGGATAAAAGACGAACCCCAGATACGCATCCACAGTGCCAGAACTGGCCGGTGTGATGAAGTTTCCCTGGCCGAATAGGGCCAACCGCTCGGTTAGCGGCACCTGCATTTCAGAGCCGAACACAAACGTGTTGTGCAATTCGCGCAGGTCGCCGAGCACCGCGTTCACCTGCCCATGCTCGTTCGCCAGCCCACCCCAGAAGGTCGTCTGTACGCCATTGCGCCACAGATACTTGTAGTAGGCGTTCGTCTGCGTGATCGGCACCAACGTAATGGGAATCGCGCCAAACGTTCCACTATCGCTGTTGGCGCTGATGGCCGACCAGACGCCAATCGTACTCCGCGGTGAAACCTGATAGCCAACGTTGAATCGCCACTGCCCCAGGCTAAATCGATCGTAGTAATCCTCACGCAGAAAGTCATAAGCCAGCCCCCAAAACAGACCAAAGTCCGTTCTTTGGAATATCCCGACCGTGGTGTAGCTCTGCGTGCGGCCGGTCGAGCCTTCGATCCGTTGCACGACTTGCACGGCGTCGCCGGTGGCATCGATGGCTGTGCCGATTTGCGCGCCGAGCCCCCAAGACTCGACGAGCGGCACAGCCCAATTGACGGAAGCCCTACCGCCGAACTGAGCGTTGATGCCGAAATCCTGCGGCTGCTTCGAACCATCGAGCCCGATGAACACCGACAGGGGGTCAAGCAATCGATAACTGGGAGCCGATAACGCGTCATTAACGCGGTTGCCATCAATTAGTCTTGTCGTCGCGCCGATCGGATCCAACAGCGATTCGTCTTCGTCGGCGGCGTCTGCTGTCAGCGAATCGAAACGACCAGACACCGGTGCCGCGGGCAAGCGAACGGCAGCCGGCTCCTGCGCCTTCGCCACTACCGCATCGTGCACAAGCGCTAATATCAAGATACAGATGGCGCGGCAAACCACCGCAGTTGCTGCCCGCGGCGGGGGAGACATCAGGGGGTGATTGCCTCGCACCATCCCTGGCGCCCTTTTTGGGTAAGGATCGATCCCTCGTATGAAGACATTGCGTCCGCCTCACCGATATCGGCGAATGAATTGCCGCAAGGCATAGGCGCATTTGCACAATTGCGTTGTGACGCCTCTTTCGACCGTAGCGGCGCAGAGAGTTTTTCTCATGCTCAACACGCAACGACTAGCAGTCGGCTATACGCCGCCCAATCCCGCACAGTCAGAAATTTGCGTCGCTAAGTGATCGTATCTAGAATCAGCCCGAACAGCGTTGCCCGCACCTTGCCCCCCATTTCGGCTGGAGAGGGGCGCCCATCTCTGCAGTTTTGCCTCGCCGCTTTGGTTATAGATTTGTAACACGAATTCCCGCTTAGGAAACACCATGAGCGATCTTCCCCTTCCTCACCTTTCACGTCGCGGCTTCGTTGCAGCCGGTGCCGCGGCCACGGGCGCCATCGTTGGCGCGGATTTGCTCGCAGCGCCGGCCATCGGCAAGGTGCTGGGCGCGAACGACCGCATTCAATTCGGCGTCATCGGCGTCGGAGGCATGGGCTCCGGCCACGTCGGCGAGCTAGTCGGACGCGCCGATCGTGACAATGTCCGTTGCGCCGCCGTCTGTGACGTGTATCAAAAGCGGTTGAACCATAATCGCGAGCGCTCAGGCGGCGAAGCGTTCACGGACTATCGCAAACTGCTCGACCGCAAAGATATCGACGCCGTGATCATCGCCACCCCCGATCATTGGCATTCGAAGCAGGCGATCGACGCGATGGAAGCCGGCAAGGACGTCTATCTGCAAAAGCCGATGACGCTGACCATCGAACAGGCCCTGCAGGTGCGCGATGCAGCCAAACGACTAAAGAAGAAGCTGCAAGTCGGAACGCAGTACGCCTCGGAGCCCGAGACGTGGGCAGCGCGCAAAGCAGTCGCCGACGGGCGTATCGGCAAAGTAGTGTGGTCGCAGAACGGCTACTGCCGCAATAGCCGTGATGGACAATTCAATTGGCCCATCGACGCCGACGCCAGCCCCACAGCCACGGGCGAAAACCACGTCGACTGGGACATGTGGCTCGGCCATGAGTTCGGCTTGGCCAAGAAAATCCCCTGGAACCCCGATCATTTCTTCCGTTTCCGCAAATATTGGGCCTACAACGGAGGCGTCGCCACGGACTTGCTCTATCACGCGCTCGCGCCGCTGGTGCTGGCCGTTGCCGGACCGAGGGGGGAATACCCGAAGAAAGTCGTCGCTGGTGGCGGTCAGTACATCGAAAAAGATGGCCGCGATATTCCCGACAGCCACTTCATGCTGATCGAATATCCCAGCGAGCACACGGTCTTCCTGGCCAGCGTCATGACCAACGACAACGGCATTCCACGCGTCATTCGCGGTCAGCATGGCACGATCGAATTCGGCGGCGGACTGAAATTGCGCGGGCAGCCAACATGGAAAGAAGAATTCACAGCGGCCAACGGTGGTCAGATGGAGCTCACGATCCCCGCCGAACAACGCCGCGACCATGTCGGCAACTTCATTGACGCCGTGCGCGGCCAAGCCGAGTTGACCTGCAACGAAGACCTGGGCTGTGCCCTGATGGTCGCCATCAAGATGGGCGAGGACGCCTATCGCGAGAACAAGGTCCTGCTGTGGGACGCCGAAAAAGAACGCGTCGTCACGGCATAATTCTGGTAAGGCTTACGTCCCATTTTGCAAGCTTGCTCAAAACACCTCCTCGTTACCATGCAGACCAAGAAGTCGTTCGCGGCTTTCATCGCGGTTTTGAATATCCTCCTCTGGATGAATGGGCGAGTGGCGGCCGCGGCGGAGGATCTCGCGCCGAATACGCTGACCGCCGCCGAGAAATCGGCCGGCTGGCAATTGCTGTTCGATGGCCGCACGTTGGACGGCTGGAAGCCGAGCGAAAACCCCGAGTCCTTTACCGTCCGCGACGGCATGATCATCGCCCAAGGTCGTGGCACGCCGATCGAGGCCCAAGCCCCTCATCCAAAATGCCACTTGTTTTACATGGGGCCCGATGGCCATGCGTCGTTCACCGACTTCGAATTTCAGGCCGACATAAAGTGCCAGCCAAAAGCCAACAGCGGCATCTATTTTCACACCGAGTTCCTTGCCGATGCCTGGCCGCAGAAGGGCTTCGAAATCCAGATCGACAACGACCCCGCGCACCTTAAAAAGTCAGGCAGCCTGTACGGCGTGGCTGATATCACTGAGTCACCGGCCCGCGACGACGAGTGGTTTCGTATCCATCTCACGGTCCGGGGCAAAAGGGTCGTAATCAAGGTGAACGATCAAACCGTGGTCGATTGGACCGAACCCGCCGGCTTCGTGGCCCGTCACCCTCCCTGGTACAGCGAGCGGAAACTCGGCGCCGGCACTTTCGCGCTGCAGGGGCACGACTCGGAAAGCACCGTCTACTTCCGCAACATTCGCGTGCGGCGACTAAGCGAGTAGAAGAAATCATTGCAGTGTCCGCGGCAATGCATTCCCCCCCCCGCGAACATTAGGCGGATCGATCACGCATCCGATAGAGCCCGGTACTTGCCGCAGAAATACAACAGCGGTTTTCCGTCCGTGGCCTCTCCTTCGACGATCTCGCCTACGAAGATATCGTGGTCGCCGCCAGGCAGGATCTCGGTGACCTTGCAGTCGACGTGCCCCAGCGTGCCGGCCAGGATCGGTGCGCCAGTCTGGCCGGTTTTGAATTCTAGGTCGGTAAAGACCTTCGGCCCCGGCGTGGCGAAACGCTGTGACAAATGCTCTTGGTCCGCCGCCAGGATGTTCATGGCGAAATTCCGTTCGCGCATCAGATACTCATGCGAATGGGCCCGCTTCTCGACCGCCACCAGCACCAGCGGTGGATTCAACGAGAGCGACGCCACGGCATTGGCCGTCAGGCCCGAGTAGTTTCCCTCGCGCCCGGTCGTGATGACGGTCACGCCCGTGGCGAATCGCCCCATAATCATCCGCTGCAACTTGGCATCAAACGGCACGGAATTCTCCTCATCAGTCGACTCTATAGGCTCGTAGACTCGTCACCTTAGGTAGCCCACTGCCGAACGTCAACCGCGGGAAGGCCTCGGCCAAGCCCGATACTCCCAACGATTTGGCCGCTGGACGATCCCGGGCCGTGGCGCTAGCCGGAGCGACGCACGACGACTATAAACGGCGCGGACCGAATCACACGGTCGCTTGCGCATCCACGAACCCCAGGAGGTTCTTATTGTGAAAATTCATACGCATCTTCGTCACTTGGCCGGCTGCCTGTGCGCATTGCTGGCTGCTCTCGGCGGCTCGCGAATCCATGCCGCCCCCGATGGCTCGGCCAAGCTCAATGTCCTTTTCATCGCCTCGGACGACTTGTGCAACCGCCTGAGCTGCTACGGCGACCCGATGGTGAAGTCCCCCAACATCGATCGCCTGGCCGCGCATGGTATGCGCTTCGACAAGGCCTATTGTCAGTATCCGCTCTGCAATCCCAGCCGCGCCTCGTTCCTGACGGGCCTGCGTCCCGATACGACCGGCGTGCTGGATAACAAAACGCATTTTCGCGAAGTAGTGCCGAACACAGTAACTCTGCCGGAGCTATTTGGCCAAAACGGCTACTACGTCGCACGCGTCGGCAAGCTCTACCATTACGGAGTGCCCGGCCAGATTGGCACCGACGGTCTCGACGATGCGCAGTCCTGGCAAGAGGTGATCAATCCGCGCGGTCGGGATAAAGACGACGAAGACAAGATTTTCTCGATCAGACCAGGTACGGGCCTCGGAGCCACGCTTTCTTGGCTAGCCGCCGACGGCGCAGACACCGAGCAAACCGACGGACGCGGAGCCACCTCGGCCATCGGGCTGTTGGAGAAACATGCCGCCGAACCGTTCTTTCTGGCTGTCGGCTTTTATCGTCCACATACGCCGTACGTGGCGCCAAAATCATATTTCGGCCTTTACCCGCTCGACCGCATCGCCCTGGCCGGGGGACCGGCGGATGATCGCAATGACATTCCGGCGCTCGCGCTGACGGTAAAGCCTGCGAATTACCAGCTCAGTGATGACTTGCAGCGACAAGCTATCGAAGCCTATGCCGCCTCGATCACTTTCATGGACGCGCAGGTCGGCCGATTGCTCGACGCCCTCGATCGTCTCAAGCTGACGGACAAAACAGTCGTCGTCTTTATGAGTGACCACGGCTATCACCTCGGCGAGCACGGGCTGTGGCAGAAAATGACCCTCTTCGAGGAATCGTGCCGGGTACCGTTAGTAATCCGAGCGCCGGGCATGAAAGCCGTCGGGCAACCATGCACGCGCCTCGTGGAATCGATCGACGTTTACCCAACTGTGGCCGATCTGTGCGGTTTGAAAGCGCCGCCGCAGCTCGCAGGACGCAGTCTGCGTCCACTTTTGGACGATCCAACCCAGCCGTGGAAGGACGCCGCCCATACGCAGGTCCGTCGCACCGAGGGAGTAATGGGCCGGACAGTGCGGAGCGAGCGTTATCGCTACACCGAATGGGATGAAGGACGGCAAGGTGTCGAGCTTTACGACCACGACACCGATCCGCACGAATACCACAACCTGGCAGGCGACGCGGCACAGGCCTCGGTCCTCAAAGAGCATCAGTCGCTCTTGCGAACGACGAAGTAGCGTCCGGAAGCTCAACGACGGCGCGAAAAAAAACCGCCGGGCACAGAAATGTGCCCGGCGGTGAAGAGCCGCATTCAAGTTTTTGCGATCGAACCCGTTGCGGTGTTAGGCCGCACGACGGCGTCGTAGCGCCGCCAACAGCAGGCCAAAGCCACCCATCAGGGATAGGGCTACAGCCGACGGTTCGGGCACGGCGTACAAAGCCTGACCGTCCGTCGCCAGAGCGCTGGCATTGGCCGAGAACGTACCACTCGGCAAGGTCAACTGGATCGCTGCATTGGCCGTCGATCCGGTCGGCACCAGCGTGCCGTACACGGCGCCACCGGCCAGCGAGCCGAGGCTCACCGCACCGCCGCCGCCGAAGTTG
>DASYDW010000099.1 GCA_036499395.1 Pirellulales bacterium | reverse complement strand
CGCGCAGGCCGAGTTAGGCGAGGCAGCATCATCGATCATCGGCTACTACAGCCTGGCCACGAATCGCATGACGATGTACGACCTGACCGGCATCGAAAGTTTGCGCGCCCCCGGCGATCGTCGCGGATCGCCGGCGCAGATCAATCTCATGCTCTCGCGCCCCGATGCCGAGCGCACCGTTGCCACCGTGATCCATGAAGCCACGCATCAGATTGCTTACAACTGCGGACTGCAAACGCGCTATGCTGACATTCCGCTGTGGATTAGCGAAGGAATCGCGGTCTATTTCGAGTCTCCGGACCTCTCCAAGCCGAAGGGATCGCGCAATATTGGTTCGATCAACCAATCGCGCCTGGCGGCGTTTGCCGAGTATGCCGAGCGCCGGCCTCCCGACAGTCTGAAAACATTGATTGCGGACGACGCACGTTTTCGCGATACCTCGAAAGCGCTTGACGCCTACGCCGAGGCGTGGGCCCTAAACTATTTCCTGATCCACCAGCGCCCCAAGCAATATCGGGCATTTCTGCAAGTGCTGGCCGCGAAGAAGCGGCTGATCTGGGATGATCCCAGCGAACGGCTGGCGCAATTCACGGCCGCTTTTGGCGACATCACGGCGCTAGAGGCTGATTTTCAGCGGTACATGGCCAAGATGCTGCACTAGGGTGGTCTTCGCGGCCGTTAGCACAGTGCTTGCCTTGGGCAATCGGGTATGCACAATAGGTGCAAACAAGGCGAGATTCCGAAGTAGCTTTAGCCCGGAATCCGCCGAAACTCCCGCCGCACCAGTTGCACGCCTGCCTCCATAAGATCAGACCACGATTGACGACCTTGTTGTCATCGTGGTGTTCCCCGCCGGTTACGAAATCTTTCCTTAGGAACGGCCTCACGATGAAGCGCTTCGTCATGTTCGCAATCCTGATTGCTTGCACGCAAATTGGCGCGGCGCCTGTGCCACGCGTCGCCAATGATTGGCCGGCCTGGCGCGGCGAGCAACGAACGGGCGTGTCGCGCGAACGGGGACTTCTGACCGACTGGCCCGAAGGTGGACCGAAGCTCGCCTGGCAAGTTTCCGGCATGGGCATCGGCTTCTCGACGCCGGCCCTGGCCGATGGCCGGGTGTTTCTGATGGGGAACCGCGAAGGGCAGGAAGTGATCCTGGCTCTCAGCGCGCGAGACAATGGCAAGGAACTGTGGTCGGCCACGCTCGGTCCGGTGCGCCACGAAGGGGCCGGTTATCCCGGTCCACGCTCCACGCCGACGGTCGATGGCGAAAACGTCTACGTCCTGGGCATCAATGGCGACCTGCTGTGCTTGAACGCCAAGACCGGCGCCGGCGTCTGGCGGCGCAGTCTAGTCAGCGAGTTCGGCGGGGTGATTCCCAATTGGGGATATAGCGAGTCAGTTTTGGTCGATGGCCCGTGGGTGCTATGCACGCCCGGCGGTAACGACGCTACGATCGCGGCGCTCGACAAGCGCACGGGAGAAACCGTATGGACCTCGAAGGTGGGCGACCCGGCGCACTACTCGTCGATCATCAAGGCCGACATCGGCGGAGTGAAGCAATACATTCAGTTCACGGCCAAGGGAGTCATCGGGGTAGACGCCAAGGACGGCACGTTCCTGTGGCGATACGACGCGCCGGCCAATGGCACGGCGAATATCTCGACAGCGGTGTGCGTCGGAAATAAGGTCTTCGCTGCCAGCGGCTATGGCACAGGGGGCGGAATGGTCGAAGTGACAGAGAGCAACGGCAAGTTCGAAGCGAAGGAAGCGTATTTCACGAAGAAAATGAAGAACCACCACGGCGGCTACGTCGTCGTCGATGGTTATCTTTACGGCAGCGACGATCCCGGGGTGCTGACTTGTCTCGACCTGGCCACGGGGGACGTGAAGTGGGCCGACCGCACGGCAGGCAAAAGCTCGATCGTATGCGTCGATGGCCTGCTCTATTGTCGCAGCGAAGCGGGGCTGGTCAGCCTGGTGGCCGCGAAACCCGACGGCTTCGAATTGCACGGCCGCTTCGAGCAGCCTGAGCGCAGTGAAGCCCCGAGTTGGCCGCATCCGGTCGTGGCCGATGGCCGACTGTACTTGCGCGACCAGGATAAACTGCTGGTCTATGATGTACGCAAGTAAAGCGCACGAAGACGGTAGCTCGTGCGAGATCGTACGACTACCGCGGAAGTACTAGATCTGCGCGACGCTTAGATCTGGTAGTTCAGCTCGGCCAGGTCTTCTACCTGCTCTCCGCGCATCCGCAGGCGGGGTTTTTCCAGTACGACGGTCGTGCGCGGCGGAATGCTACGCGTCAGCCACACGCTCGAGCCAATCACAGAATCGGCGCCGATCACGGTTTCGCCCCCTAGCACCGTGGCGTTGGCGTAGATAATTACGCGATCCTCGATCGTCGGATGGCGCTTGTTGCCGCGGACGATATGCCCTTCGCCGTCGACGGGGAAACTGAGCGCGCCCAGCGTCACGCCTTGATAGAGCTTTACGTGATCGCCGATTTCGCACGTCTCGCCGATCACGACACCGGTGCCATGGTCGATGAAGAAGTGCCGTCCGATGGTCGCCCCGGGATGAATATCGATCCCCGTCCGGCCATGGGCCCATTCGGTCATCATGCGCGGGATGAGCGGCACGTCGAGCGAATGAAGCACGTGAGCCAGGCGATAGACGGTGATGGCCACCAGACCCGGATAGCAAAAAATCACTTCATCCGGCGTCTTCACGGCCGGGTCGCCGTCGTAGGCGGCTTGCACGTCCAAAGCCAGTAGTCGTCGCTGTTCGGGAAGCTGTTTTAAGAACTCGACGGTCTTCGCCTGGCCGAGGGCCTCGAAGTCGACGTCGTGCTCTCCTTCGCAAGGAGCCCGAGCTTCGTGGCGCAACGCACGCCCGATCTGAGTGGTCAGCCGATCATGCAACCGATCGACGAGCGCCCCGATGTAATAGCCGACGTTCCCTTGATGCAGCCCTTCTTGCCGACGGTAGCCCGGATAGATGATCTCTTGCAGGTCTTCGATTACCTGAATGATCACGTCGTAATTGGGCAACGGGCAGTGCCCCAAGTGATTGATCGTTCCCACCTGGGTAAAGGTGTCGACGATTCGCTCGGTGAGGTCGGGTAGTTGCTCTTTCAGGCGTGCGTCAGTGGCCATGTGGCGGATCGCTCCGTGCCGGTAGGTCCGGTGGATCAAGGCGCGCCGAAATCAAGTCTTCGGCAAATGGGCGAAACGAGAGGGGGGCGAGAACTGAGTGGGAAGAAGGAATGATGTCCGGTCAGCCCGGACAGCGACAGCAGCACAGCGCGAGGCCCAGCGCGCGATTCTCGACGTGCCGCGTGCGAAAGCCATCGGTGGTCATGCTGGTTGATTCTTGCTTGCCAGATGGTGGGTGACCGGAAGCCGATTGCGGTTTACCCTCGCTGAAATCTGCCACAGGCCAACAGAGGCCGGAGGACACTTCCGACGGGCAAATCGTAGGAGTCTAAATCGGCAAAATCAAGGTTCCAGGCACTTTCATCGGCGGGGGTAGCGCTGGAAGTTTATTGATAACAGGGCAGTTAAGGGGAGGGTGGGTCAAGAGTTAGCTAGCACCCGACTCCAGTCTTGGCCGGTACGCCGCCACTGGATTATGCCCTGGCTGTGCGTCGAACCAGGGGCCTCCCCACTGTCGAAATGCCCCATTTCCAGGGTGGCGAATAACGTCCTAAAACCGCTCTTTGCCATGCGGCGGGGACTTGGCACAATCCCCGGGCTTAATCTCCGGTTACCGATACGCTCTTAAGCGTGGCGGTCGCCGGCGAACCGGCCGTTGACCTTTCTCGAGGATATTGCGCCGCGTGTCGCTCCAGAAGACGCTCCATTACCTGACCTACCTGGCCGTGCGGATCTTTATCTGCGTGGTGCAGGCCGTGCGAATCGAGACCTGCGAGCGGCTGGCAGACATCCTGGCCACGCTCGCCACGGACGTCATTCCGCTGCGGCGCAAGCTGATCGACGAAAACCTGCAGCACGCCTTCCCCGGGCTCGACCAGCGTCGCCGGCGCCGGTTGGCAAAGCGGATGTGGAAGCACCTCTTCCTGCTGGTGGCCGAAGTCGCGCATGCGCCGCGCAAGATTCACGAGACGAACTGGCGAAAGTTCGTGCAGCTGAAGGATCCCGATCTACTGGTTCGAGTGTTACTCGAAGAGCGCCCGGTGATCCTGGTGAGCGGTCACTTCGGTAATTTCGAGCTGTCGGGGTTCATGCTCGGAGTTCTCGGCTTTCCCACCTATACCGTGGCACGTCCGCTCGATAACCCGTACTTGCACGACTTCGTAGGGCGATTTCGCGGTGCGACCGGTCAGCACATCATTCCGACCAAAGGGGGCTACGATCAGATTCTGGCCGTGCTGCGCGGTGGCGGCGCCATGGCCTTTCTGGCCGATCAATACGCTGGCACCAAAGGATGCTGGGTCGAATTCTTCGGTCGCCCGGCCTCGGCCCACAAGGCGATCGGCCTGTTGGCGCTGCATAACGACGCACCGATGGCGGTAGGCTACGCGATGCGCGTGGGCAAGCCATTGCAGTACGAACTGCGCATCTGCGATGTTGCCGATCCTCGGAACCACGAAGATCGCTCCGTTACGGGCGTGCGCCCGCTGACACAGTGGTATAGTCGCACGATCGAAAACATTGTCCGGCTGGCCCCGGATCAGTATTGGTGGTTGCACGACCGGTGGAAAGACCGCCGCAAGCCCAAGCAAAAGAGCCGGCAGGCGGCGTAAACCTCGCTTCCGATGGTTGCCGCGCGCGAGCCGTCTTATAATGGGCGCCGCGGCCGATTCGCGCCGTGCGTGACCTGTACGGTCGCGATTCATGTCCCGGGATATCTCATGTCACGCTGGATCCGCGCCATCGAGCTTAATGCCTGTCCTCCGGGCGCGGCCGTGGAATGCGTGGTCGATGATCGTATCGTGGCGCTGTTCAATGTGGACGGGGAAATCTTCGCGCTGGACGGTGTCTGCCCGCATCAAGGAGGCCCATTGGGAAAAGGTTGCTTGACGGGTACGATCGTTACGTGTCCCTGGCACGGATGGCAGTTCGACGTGCGGACGGGCCAGCACCAGTTGAGCCGCTCGATTCGGCAGCCCAGTTATCCGACTCGCATCGAGGGGGACAGTATTTGGATCGACCTCGAGGATCTGGCTTAGCGAGCGCATCCGCGCCGCAAGCCGCCCCGTGGAATAACCCACGGAATGACTGAAATCGAGTGAGCACCGTTGTTTAGCTATCGTTCGTTTCGCAATCACGACACACCGCAGTTGGTCGAAGTCTGGCGATCACAACCGCCGGCGCGCGGGCTGGCGCAACCGGCATCGGCCAATCTCATCGAGCAGATCGTGCTCGCCAAGCCGTATTTCGACAACAACGGCTTGATTCTCGCGCTCGACGGCCGAACGACTGTCGGCTTCGTCCATGCCGGTTTCGGCGCCACGGATAATGCCGACGGCCTGAATCAGCGCTTCGGGGTGACCAGCCTGCTGATGGTGCGTCCCACCTTTCAACAGAGCGCAGTTGGTCCCGACCTGTTGGCGCGCAGCGAGCAATATTTACGCTCGAAGGGGGCCGAGGTTTTATACGCCGGTGGAATCCGGCCGCTCGATCCTTTCTACCGTGGACTGTACGGCGGCAGCGAAATGCCGGGTGTGCTCGGTTCGGATGAATTTGCTACCGGCGTGTACCGCGCGGCGGGCTACCGCGAAATCGATCGCGTCGTGATTTTGCAGCGCGAACTGGCCGGCTTTCGTCCGCCGATCGATCGCGCGCAAATGCAGATTCGGCGCACCTCGAGTGTTGAAGAAATCGCGGACGCTCCGCCGCGCAATTGGTGGGAAGCCTGTGCGCTCGAGCACTTCGAAGTCACGGCTTTCGAACTTCGCGAGCGCAACGATTCGCGGCCGATCGCCAGCGCGCGATTCTGGCGGCTGGAGACGTTTGCCGCGGGTTGGGGTGTGCAGGCCGCAGGCTTGTTCGACCTGCAGGTGGCGCCCGAACGGCGCCGCTGTGGTCTGGCGACGTTTCTGCTGGGAGACGCCTTTCGCCGGCTGGCCGCCCAGGGCATCGGCCTGATCGAGGTGCAGACGATGGCCGGGAACGCCGCGGCGATTGCTCTGTACACGAAGCTTGGGTTTAGCGAAGTCGATCAGGGGATCGCCTATCGCAAGCAGGGTCCCAGCCCCTGAGACGCCGGTGCCGGTAATCGATACTCTCCAAGGCCCAGCGCCGTGATTTCGGCGGCGCGATCTGGGTAAACTTTGCCGGCAAGCGATTCACGGCGCGCCGCTGCTTTTGCCTGCTTCGCGGCCGTAAGAATAGGTGGCTGGCGCCGGCAAATCTTCCTCTCTCTTCCCATTTATGCGCCCTCCAGACAATCGCATGCGGGCGCCTGGAGCGGTTGTAGCGGCCCTGCCGATAGTGCCTTGCAGGAGAGCTGTACCACTTATCCTGCCTGGGATCGCCGACTCGTCGCCTACCCGCACACGCGTGGCACTTGAGATCGCCATTCGTGCTTAAGCGTTGAAACGCTTGCGACGCACTTGCGACCGTCACGGTCAGGATACGGTTCATGCGACATCGTCGGGGAATCATCGAACGATAACGATCGGGCCGTTGTCTCGACCCATCCCGCACCGGGCCCGCACCCGGTACGACGAAAGTTCGCTGAACCGTCAAATCATCAGAGGGCGAAAGCCCTAAAGGCGCGTCATGCAGATTTCTTTGCGCGTGTTGCTGGCGGCATTTGTCGCGAGCGCCGTGACGGCACGTGGTGCCGAACCGAATTCCGGTTACGCTGTTAGCCCGACTGGCAACGATCGCTTTGTCCAATTGATGTCGGACCAACCGCGCCCGGTCTCGGCCCCGGTCGGCGTTGGACCAGGTGGACTCACGCCCGCGCCCTTCGCACCGATCGCGCAGGCTCCAATGCCAACGGCTGTCGCGCAGCCTTTCGCCGCAACCGCAGCGCCGGCCTTCGTACCGCAAACGGCTTATCAGCAACCGGCGCCACTGTACTACCAGAATTCCGCGCCTGTGCCGGCCCCTGCCCTGCTGGGTAACATGAGCGCCGCGGTTCCGGTTGCCGGACAATATAGCGCGCCGCAGTTTGATCCCAACATTCAGCTCGCAGCGCAACAGGCAGCCGGCAATCAACAGCCGAGCGTGGTAGTCGCGCCCGAGCGCGCGCTGCCACCGACACCGTCTGCCGTGGGACCAGCGAACGCTGCTCAGCCTGCTCCCACGGAGCCACCGCCGGGAGCTCAGCAGATGACCGACCCCAATGTTCCCACGATGACGGGTCCGCCGCCGATCGATGCGCAGCGATACGACAATTGGATTGGTCCCAACTATCGAAGCAACCATTGGGCGCAAGGGGGGTGCAATTACTGCCCCTGTTATGTGCGCGGCGAGTATCTGGCGTGGTGGTTTACCGACGACAAGACGCCTGCCCTGGTGACGACCAGCCCCAACGGCACGCCGGCGCTCGAGGCGGGTGTCCTCGGCCAGCCTGGTACGAGCGTGCTGTTCGGCGATCAGTCGTCGGGCAGCTCGATGAAGTCCGGGGCACGCATCACGCTGGGGACTTGGATCAATCCGTCGGCCAGGTTCGAACTCGAATGGTTCGGGCTGGGGGGTAACAATACGTCGTTCAACGCGAACTCGAGCACGACCCCGATCCTGGCGACACCGTTCTTCGATATTACAACGGGCGCGCAGTCGGCCTATCTGTTTTCGTATCCGGGTACTTCCGAAGGATCGATCTCGATCAACGAAAAGAGCTTCTTCAATGGTGCGGGCGCCCACATCATGCGTGACTTCACTAGCAATCGAACGCAGTCCGGCGGCCTGTACCGCTTCGGAGGCATCTACGGCTTCCGTTACCTGGGCCTGTACGAGAAGCTCACGATCAACGCCAGCACCGATCTCGGCGGCGGCAGTACGACGGCCGACGCCTTTCGCACGAGCAATAGCTTCTACGGTGGCAACTTCGGCCTGTTTGGCGAACGCCAGAGTGGGCGCTGGACGTGGGATACGATCGGACGGGTAGCCTTTGGTACGACCTCGCAACGCGCGAATATCTCGGGCTCGTCCACGGAACTATGGCCGACGTCTCCAGCGGGATTGTTCGCCTACCCATCGAACATCGGCAGCTACACGCATGATTTGTTCACGGTGCTGCCACAGCTCGAGCTGAAACTTGCCTACGCGATCCGGCAGAATCTCAGCCTGAGAGTCGGCTACGACCTATTGTACTGGGGTCGTGTTGCGCGTCCTGGCCAGCAGATCGACACGTCGATCAATACGACGCAGCTCAGCGGGACGACGGTCGGCACGCCAGGACCGCTGTTTAAGTTCCAGGAAAGCAGCCTGTTGATCCAGGGTGTCAGCGCGGGCGTGGAACTGCGCTATTAATCCGCGCGATGCCCGCCGGCGTCACCGGTAAGGCTGCCGGCTATTGCACGCTTTGCGCTTTGGCCAGTTTCGTCAGGTGATCGACGAGCAGTTGATCCGCCTGCGACATCGAGCGCGCCACCACGGCCGACAAGGGCTCGGGCGGGCCGTCACGACGGATGGTACGCAAGAACTCTTGCACCAACTCGCGCCGCTGAGGAATCGTTTCCAACAGCATGTGCATCCACGCCCAGCACTCGGCATAGTCCGCCTGCTTCATGTCCGAAGCATTGGTGAATTGCTCGAGCCGTGACAGGTTCGGACGCCATCCGTCGCGCGTCATGAGCGTGTTCAATAGCGCCACATGGGGGCGATTCAAACCTGAGTCGCCGCGCGGCGTCTCGAAGTACTCGGCCAGGCCTTCATCCAGCCACAAGGGGAGTGCCGGAAACGACGCGTGCAAATAGCCGTGCGTCACCTCGTGGCGCAGGTCCTCGGCCACGCGGTCACCGCGGTGGGCGTAGACCGCCAGCGAGTTTTCATTCTGCACAAAGAAAGCCCGGCGATCGGGAAACTGAGGATAGTATTTGGCGAGATAGGCTTTGTAGCGCTTCTCATTCTCGAACAGGTAGACGTGGATCGGTTCCTTCGATAACTGTAAAGCCAAGGTCGCGGTCAACGTTTCGCGCAGGGCGCGCAGATCTTCGAACAGACGGTCTTCTTTCGGAAGTCGCGCGTCGGTGTGAATGACCAGTTGGTCCAGCACGACGGCGTGGCGCACCGGCAGCGACGCCGAGCGTTCGAGCACGCTGGCGCAACCGAGAGTCGCCGAAACCACGAATAGCCCCACTGCCATGACGCGAGTGAAGGCTTTTACCCCTGATCTATGGACCACTGGTCGCCTTTGGATGGTTCCAAAACGCCCACAAACTGGCGGGCGAGATGTTACCAACCCGGCGATAAACGAAGAAGCCCAACCCTGGACACGTGCTAGCGACGTCACTCTGAGCTAGCGCTGCATTTCTGGGAAATCAGAGATTGTGAAAGTTTGAATCAACGTTGCTAGCAGCCTTGATCTCGTTAGATCCATCGGCGTACTCGTGCCCGATACATCTCGTACTCGGTGCCGAACGCCTCGATGAGCATTGCTTCTTCTACGGGAATAACGTTCACCGCAATTAGTGCGAAGAAGACCGGTAGTAGCAGCCAGGGGGTGGCACTTCCGACTAACATGGCCACGCCCGCTAGTACCGTGAGCATGCCGAGATAGATCGGATTGCGCGTCCACCGGTAAGGTCCGTCGATGAGCAATTGTCGAGAAACATGCCCAGGCTTGATCGTCGTTTTGTGCTTGGCGAACAGACGAGAGGAAATGCCCCCGAGGGCAATTCCGCCGGCTAGCGGCACGAATCCTAGCCAATTCCAGGGCGCCTCAAGTAGAACAGCACCAGGATACGACCAACCAATCGCTACCATGGCCACGATGGCTGCCAGGAAATATATCGGGGGCACGATGCGAATCCGCCGCCCCGGCTTTTCCACCTCGCCCGGTGTCGACATAGGCGATGCCTTATTGTTTAAGCGGCCGACCGTATGTCTTTTCCATCTCTATCACATAATCGGCAAGCGGTCCGAGACCCACTTCGGCACGTCGCTTGTCGACGAAGGCCTCGTTCTCCAGTGGAAGCGGCTGCCAACGGCCATCGGCCGACGTGAATTGCGTACCGTAAAGCTGCTTCTTTCCTTCAGCAAGCAACACGCGGTCGGTCAAATACGCGACATTCGGTGCTGAAATCTCGTCTTTCGGCATGTCCACCATCAAGTCCAGGCAATGTCGCTGAAACGGCCGATCAGCGCTAGCATGCTGAACTATCAGCCAGGCTGCGTGCGCGCCATCCCGGCCCGCCTGCGTAATTTTCGGCCAACCTTGCTGGTCAACCAGTTGCTTAAGCCAGGCAACATTCTCAGCGTCTACGCTTTTCATCGTTGCTTCGAGCCCTTCATACTCCTGCCGCTCTTTCAGCTCGAGCTTCGAGACGGTGGGCATATCGATCACCACGTGATGCGCCTTCAACCAGTCGATCACGGCGAAACGTGCCTGTTGATCGATATCCTTGCGGCGCAATAGTTCGTGCCGTAGATCAGGATTGTCTACCTCTTTTTTAGCGGCGGGCTCGACGAACAGCGCTAACAGCGCAGCAGCAATCAAGCACGAATTCATTGCGATCCTCCTTGAATCGCGGCAATTCGAATCGGCTCACCACAATCACGAGCAGTGTACCGAAGCGCAGAAGTAGGCGCCTATGCAGACAATTCACGCAAAACTACATGCCGGTCGCAAGACAGCTTTACTGGCCCGTCCCGACGGTCGCCTTTTCGACGATCAGTGCGTCGAGTTCGGCCTTCAGCCGTGGCAGTATGGCGTCGTAGGGAAAGGCGCCCAGCTCGGCGCTACCGCGCTTGAGATTGACGAAGTTCGGGCCGCACCACAGCCCGAGATCAGCGTCGTCTGTTTCACCAGGACCGTTCACGCGGCAGCCCATCACGGCGATCGTGATAGCATGCTCGCGAGCGTACGCCGTCATCGATTTAACGTCCTGGGCCAGTTCGATGAACGCTTCGTTCTCGACGCGCGAGCAGCTGGGGCAACTGATGATGTTCAGCGTATCGAGTCCGAAGTCGACGACACTGCGGACGCGCCCGGCGGCGATATCGGCCAGGATTGCGCGACCGGCTTCGATCTCTTCGCGCTTGCGATTGTTAGGCACGGTGAGCGATACGCGGATCGTGTCGCCGATGCCGCGGCTGATGAGTTGCTCGAAGGCGATGCGCGTTTTGATGATGCCATCCGGCGGCATGCCTGCCTCGGTGACTCCCAAATGCAGCGGCACATCGGGTCGCGCCTCGGCAAAGCGACGATTGACTTCGATCACTTTGGACGGGTCCGAATCCTTGAGCGACACGCAATAGCGAGTGAAACCGAGTGAGTCCAGCAGCTCGCAATGATCGAGCGCACTGGCAAGCATCGGAGAAATCGAATCGTGCTCGTCGAACTTGTCTGCCATCGCCGGATCGACGGACCCGCAATTCACGCCGACGCGGATCGCGCAGTCGTTTTCGCCCGCGACATCGGCCAGAAAACGAACCTTGTCCTGCCAAGGCTTGTTACGCTCGTGATGATAAAGGTGGCCCGGGTTGTAGCGGACCTTATCCACGTGCGGCGCCACCTCGCTGGCCAGGCGATAATTTTCTTGTAGGTCGACCGATAAGTTGGCTTTAGTCTGCTGGCGAATTTCGGCCAGGGCCGCCGCATCTTTGCTGTTGTCGACGGCGATCCGCACCACGTCGGCGCCGGCGGCGACCAGGTCGTTGACCTGGCCGACGGTCGCAGCCACGTTCTGCGTGTGCGTGGCCGTCATGCTTTGCACAGCCACCGGGTGATCGGCTCCGATCACGGCGGTGCCGATTCGAACAGCTCGGGTGGGATTACGCTTCACGTCCACAGTGCATCACTCCCATTTGACCACGACCGGCGTCGTTGACTCTCAGATACAAACCGCAGAGACGCGGTCGAATTAATCGGTAGATTGCGCAGGTTTGAGCAACGCTGCCATCTCAGGTTGGTCCATGTTTTCCTGCGTGGCCATGAATTCACCTGTCGAAACTCGTTTCTCGACCGGTTTGCCGTTGAGATGATCGACCAAGGTTTTTACGCCGAAGTAACCCATTTTCACGGGGTCCTGCAAGACGATGCCCGATACAGTTCCTTCGCGCATCGCTTGAATCAGCCGCGCGTTGGGATCGAAGGCGATGAATTTCACTCTGCCCGCCAACTTGGCATGACCTTGCAGCGCCCCCAGCATTCCCGTGCTGTTCGGCTCGCACACCGTGAAGATGCCGTCGACCTGATCTTCGTACTTCAGCAACATTTGTTGGCTGACCGACAGGGCATCTTCGAACGACGTGCCGGTGTACTGATTGCTCGACAGGATTTCGACGTTGGGAAAGCGCTTCAATCCGTTGAGAAAGCCTTCCTCGCGTTGCTCGGTGCTTTCGCTGCCTGGGCTGTAGCGCATTAAGATGACTTTGGCGTGCGGCCGGTCCTCGAGCATCTTGGCAATCGTTTCGGCGGCCAACTCTCCGCAGCGCATGTTGTCGGTGGCGACGTAGCTGACAATGTCGTCCTCGCTCGCCAGCGCGCTATCGAAGATGACCGTAGGAATTCCTTCGGCCTTGGCACTACGCACGGCGGCGACAAGGGCCTGCGAGTCGAGCGGAGCGAGGCAGATTCCGTCGACGCGTTTGGTGACGAAATCCTGCACCAGCGAAATCTGCCCTTCACGATCGCTTTCTTGCAGCGGTCCCTTCCAGGTGATTTCGACGTTGCCGAATTCCTTGGCCGCTTGCTCAGCGCCGGCATGTACCGAGCGCCAGAATTCGTGCGTGGTTCCTTTAGGAATGACGGCAATTCGCAGCGTCTTCGGGCCGCCGTCAACTGCGCTACCGTGGCTGTTGCCCTTATCGCCTGAGGGACTTTCCGCGGCGCATCCCAGCGCGAGCACGAAGCCGGCCAGCAGAGGGAACAGTTTCTTCACCGCCAGACTCCTAAGGATGCGCGACACCGCATGATGGCTCAGCGACCATGACCGCCACGACCGCGACCATGTCCACGCCGGCCGCGCGACCCTGACGGGCCGGCGGGATTCTTAGCGCGTGCTTCCATGTTCGTCGCCACGATCATGCCGATCGCTTCGTCCCAGGTGGGAATGCCGCGGTGATGAGCCTTGAGATCGACGTCATCATCATCGTCATCTAGATCCGAATGTTCACCGTTGACGGCACCGTGCAGAGGAAGATCGAGATCGTCATTATCATCGTCATCCTCGTCCACCGCTTCGGCACGCGAGCGCTCTGCTCGTGGCTCGTCGCTGCGCGGTGCGGCTGGCTCGCGCGACTCGTTGTCGCGGCGACCACCGCGGCGACGACGGCGACGACGCGGGCGGCCTGGGCGCTCTTCGCTTGACTCGCGCGCTTCCGGTGCGTCAGCTTGACGCTGTTCAATTTCGCCGTCTTCGACTTCGTCGTCGTGCCGATCTTCGGTCGACTCGTCGACGGGCGCGGAATCGACATCCCACACTTCCGGCTCGTGCGTCGGCTGTTGCTGCTGCTGGGGTGCGCGGTCCGACGAACGGCCACGCCCACGGCGACGCCGGCGCCGGCGACGCCCTTTGCGTTCTCCTTCTTCTCCCGTGCCAGGAGTTGCCTCGGGGGGCTTGCCGCCGACAAAGAACTCGAGCGTTTCCTCGACTTCGTCGAAGGCGAAGCTGGTTGTCTCGTCGTCGAAACGCGTTTCTTCATCGCGCGACTTTTCAAACGTCGGCGGCTCTCGGCGAGAAGTTTCCGCCTCACGGCGCGGAGGCTCCGGACGGCGCTGCTCGTAATGTTCCGGCTCGCGACGCGGGGGCGGAGCTTCGCTGCGCGCCTCGCGCGGAGGGCGAGATTCGTGACGACGTTCCTCGGATCGCCGCTCGTCCGATCGACGCCCCTCGGATTGACGGCTCTCGGGTCGGCGCTCTTCCGGCCGGCGCTCTTCAGATCTCCGCTCTTCCTGTCGAGGCTGCTCGGGACGGCGCTCTTCGCGCTCACGTGGCTCGGGTCGCGGTGCGATCCGTTCCGGTGGGCGTGGAGCGGTGGGCGCGGGGCTCGCTCCTAATTCCGCGGCCAACTGCGACCAATCGGACGCGGGACGCGGAGCAGTTCGCGGCGTTTCCGTCGTGCGGCGCGGTGGAGGAGGCGGCACCGCGGCGGCTGGCTTGGGGGGCTCGGTCGGGCGCGCCTCGGCGCCCAGCTCTTTTGCTAAGTCGGCCCAGTTCGTGCGTTCTGGTTGGTCGGTCATGCCCGTCGAATACGCTGATGTTGGTTAAGAGGGGGCTGCGCGAATCGGCAGGCGCCGGGCGCAAGCAAACGGTAGTATAAGGATGCATTCGGGCGTTGTGAAGTGATGGCAGCGTACAGGGTTAGGCCGAATTTCCCGTCAATCGTCGACAATCTCGTCCGGCGGTCGGAATGGCCGGAAAATGACCGCGGACCTAGAATTGGCCTGAGGGATTAGGGACGTGCGTTCTCCTCTTCTGCGCTCCTGAGCCCTCGTGGCGCATTCCCTCTCTGCCGCGCCTAAGCCATCGGCGCGTGCCGAAACTCGCACATCGAGGTGCGCGATGAAATACGAGCCTGCTGCTAAGCCGATAACGCAACCGGCGTTTGTCGAAGACGTCGAGATTCGCGGTCATATCATTGACAGCCTGATTCTGCCCAAGGTGCTCGATTTGATTACGAGCCTGGGGGGGACATTCAGGATCAAGGATATTGCGATCGGCCAGGCGCGCAACGATGCCAGCCACGCGCTGGTCGAGGTGCAAGCGTCGTCGGCCGAATCGCTCGATGCGATCATCGCCGAAATCCGCGATCACGGGGCCCTGCCAACTACGTTGCAGGATTGCCGATTGGAAGTAGCCGATATGGACGCGGCTTTTCCCGAAGGCTTCTACAGCACCACCAATCAACGGACCGAGATACGACTGTCCGGCAAATGGCACGAAGTCGAATTGCAGGAGATGGATTGCGGCATCGTCGTTTCGACGGATCGCAAGCACGCCCGATGCTTGCCCATGGTCGATGTGCGACGTGGCGACCAGATCATCGTGGGGCATGCCGGCGTACGTGTCTTTCCCCCAGATCGCACCAGGCCAAAGCACCTGTTCGAGTTCATGGGAAGCGCTGTCTCGACCGAGAAACCGAAAACCGTTGCCATCCGTGCCATTGCGCGCGAACTATCGAGCAATCGCGCCGCGGGAGGAAGGACGCTGCTCGTTGGCGGGCCGGCGATCGTCCATACCGGCAGCGGCGCGCATATCTGCCAAATGATCCGCGACGGCTACATCGACGTGCTGTTTGCCGGCAACGCCTTGGCGACGCATGACATCGAACAGTCGCTATTCGGCACAAGCCTCGGCGTTCATCTGACGCACGGCACTCCGACCGAATCAGGGCATGAGCACCACCTGCGCGCCATCAACCGCATTCGCCGTGCGGGCGGCATTCGTTCGGCGGTCGCGTCGGGCTTGCTGACTTCGGGAATTATGTACGAATGCGTGCAAAACAACGTCGACTTTCTCCTGGCTGGCAGCATACGGGACGATGGACCATTGCCTGAGGTGATTACCGATACTTTGGAAGCGCAACGGCAGATGCGCGGCGCGATTCGTGACGTCAGCTTCTGTTTGATGATCGCGACGACGTTGCATTCGATCGCCGTAGGCAATCTGCTGCCGGCATGGGTCAAAGTCGTATGCGCTGACATTAATCCTTCGACCGTTATCAAAATGGGCGATCGGGGAAGTTTTCAAACCGTGGGATTGGTCACCGACGTCGAGCCGTTCTTGCGCGCCCTGGTGCGGGAGCTGGCTGATATCGAGGGGGAGACCACCTCATGATCAAGCCGCACGTTTTGATGTGCCAGCCCGATTTCTACGGCATCGAATATGAAATCAATGCCTGGATGCATCGCGAACGCCCGGCGGATCTGGCCGTTGCGCGTGAGCAGTGGTTGCATCTGAAACGCTTGATCGAAGAATCTGACGCCGTCGTAGAAACAATGCCGGCCGTCGCTGGCCTGCCGGATTTAGTCTTCACCGCCAACGCGGCCATCGTTCATCGCGACTTGGCGATCGTGTCGCACTTCCGCCATCGCGAGCGACAAGGCGAGGAGGCACAGGACGAGCGGTGGCTGGCGGCGCGTGGCTTCCGAGTCGAGCACCTGCCCAACGATTTTTACTTCGAGGGAGCGGGGGACGCGCTGTTTTGCGGCGATACGTTATTTGCCGGCTATCGGCTGCGTAGCGAGCATCGCGCGCTCGAATGGGTCGGCCAGCGGTTGGGCTGCCGCGTCATCCCTATGGAACTGGTCGATCCCTATTACTATCACCTCGATACGTGTTTCTGCCCGCTCGCCTCGGGGGTCGCCGTCTATTATCCGGCTGCTTTCGACCAGTATGCCGCGGCGGTGCTGCGTGAACTTGTTCCGGAGCTGATTCCGGTCAGCCGGGGCGAGGCGCAACGTTTCGCCTGCAACGCCGTCGTCGTGGGGCGCACGGTGATCACGAACACGGGCTGCCCGGAAATGCACCACGCATTATCCGAGCGCGGATTCACCCCGCGCGAAACGCCGCTCGACGAATTCGTGAAGGCCGGCGGCAGCGCGAAATGCCTGACGTTACGGCTCGACGGCGAAGATGCCGCCAGTTGGCGCAGCATCTCGACGCCGACCGCGGCATGAGGCGATTCGTTGCGCCCTGCGGCGGAGGGCGAAGTGACAATTAGCTTTACTCGCGGCTGCTCCCGCAATGCAAAGGCGGCCGGGACGGCCGCCCCCCGTCGAACCCCTCTTCAAGAGTGAGAGGGGTGGGCGCCGGTTCGCCGACGTTCGCTCTGCCTTAACTAGACGTCGGTATCGAAGACTCGCACTTGGCGCCAGGTGGGCTTGTTGGCTTCGATGAACTTAATGTGCCGCTCGTGAACCTGATAGGCATCGTGAGCCGCACGATCGGCGAAAATGACGTGCAAACCGACGTCGAACATCCGGTCATTCACGGGCCTGTCGAGATCGGCCACCGTCCCACAGCCGAAATACGTGACGCCCTTGTGGTCGGTCAGGTATTTGCGGCACTCTGCCAGCAAATGTTCGATATTGGCGGGCGTGGGATCCTTGAGCATGAAATAGACGTTGTGTACGAGCAAAGCAGTGTTCTCCTGCCGAGGGGTTTAAGTGATTGAATTCGTTCTGCTGTTTATTTCGCGGTTTGCGAAGGAAGGTCCTTGAGGCCAATCGGATGCCCATCCAGTTGCCAGGCAGGATCGATTGTCACGCCCAAATGCGTTAGCGCCGTGACCGGAACATCGACGAGATAAGTGTCTTGGTTGAGCGGCCCTCGCTTCGCATCGGGTCCGCTGACGATGACGAAGCTGTTGCGAATCTCGGGGACATTATGTCCGCCGCCGTGGCCGGTTCCTTTGCCGCCGTGATCGGCCGTGACCAGGACGAGCCAATCCTCTTTGTCGAAGGTCTTCCGTCCCTTCATCGCATCGACGACCTGACCGACATACTTGTCAGCATTCTCGATCGCTTGGATGTACTGCGGAACCGTAGGATGAAACCCGTACTGATGACCGGTCTCGTCGACCTGACCAATGTACAAGAACAGCACTGTGGGATCGGCTTCGGAGAGAATCTTGACGGCCGATTTGGTGGCCATCTCGTCGGCGCGGATATAGTCCTTGCCGACCGGCGGATAAAGCTGACGAATGTCCGCCGCACTGACGATATGCGTCTGAATCGGAATCCAACTGACGATCGATACCGTGTACGCGTCGGGCTGCTTTTCTTTAAGATGCGCGAAGAAGTGCGGGTACTGTTCGTAATGCTTAACCTTGAAGTCGTTATCCATCACGCCATGCTTGTCGGCCCACACTCCGGTCAGAATGCTCGACCAGCCAGGGCCGCTGATCGTATCGTTGCCGGTGAAGCGGTCGCCCAGAATCTGGCAATCGGGATCGTAGCATCCTTCGGCCATCAGGCGGTCCAGGTTGGGCGCGTTGGCAGCCTCGATCGAATCGAATCGGCAACCATCGATGCCGATGAACAGCAGTTTTTTAACCTTTGCCTCGTCAGCCGCGGCGAAGCTCGCGAGCGCCATCACGACGACGAAACAGGCGAACACGCTGGATCGAAGTGGTGACGGACGCATTTCAGACGTTCCTTGAGGGCAGGCGGGCGGGAGAGAGGTCTGGCCGAAATCGGCCGGTCGAAACCAGCGATTCGTGACCCTCCGCACGATAAATGGGGCCGAGAGCGAAATCAAGGTGCGCAGTTGCTGACGCGCACGGATGCCGAAACTGTCGCCTCTACCGGCTGAACAGCGGTTACGCGCCCGGGCCCGTTGAGTCTTCCATTCCCTCGATATACCGCCGCAGCCGTTCGACCTCGTCTTCGACGTGCCGGAGCCGGAGCATGATTTCGACGCGCTTGAGCAACTCGAGCTTATTGACCGGCTTGCTGAGAAAATCGTCGGTCCCGGCGTTGACGGCCCGTTCGATATCGCCGAGTTCGTTCAGCGCGGTCACCATGAGGATCATGATTCCCTTGGTTTCTGGATTCCCCTTGAGCTGCTTGCATACCTCGAAGCCACTCAGCTTGGGCATCATAATGTCGAGCAAGATCAGATCCGGCTTGAACGAGGCCACTTTCTCCAGCGTATCGCGGCCGTCGACCGCGATGGCCAGGTCGCAGTTCAGGCCGGCCAGATAGACCTCGAGCAGCTCGACGTTCGTGGCGTTATCGTCGGCGACCAGGATGCGGCTTTTTCGCGGTGCGGACATCGGACTGGGTTTCCCTTTCCCTGCGGAGCGAATGCGGCCAACGAGAGAACGTCTGCCACGACGATGCGATTATAGCGATGCGGGGCGGACCGCGAGAATGGCCCCGATGCGCACACCGGTGAAGAAGCTGAAGCGGCACCACGTGAAGGGCACCGTCAACGGCCCATGATCGTATTCGAATTCAACGAATACGCATCATACCTTGGCGCGATTTCGACAATCGCGCTGACCTGGTATGCGTGCAGCGCATGTCGCATTGTCCGCAGCAATACGGGACCCTAGGCCAGCAGGCCGGGGACCACTTCGGCTTTGACCAGTTCCCGCGGCTGATTGAGATGGTTGTAGACGATCGTCGCCGGATCGATGCCGACCGAGTGATAGATCGTCGCCAACAGCTCGCCCGGATGAACGGGGTTTTCCAAGGGGCCGCTGCCGGTACCGTCGCTCTTGCCGTGGACGTAACCGCGCTTGATGCCGGCTCCGGCCATGCAGGCCGTGTAGCAGTACGGCCAGTGGTCGCGGCCGTCGTCGCTATTGGTATTGCCCGAAGTGCTGACGCCGCGTTTGGGGCTGCGGCCGAACTCGCCGATGGCCAGCACCAGCGTGTCGTTCAGCATGCCGCGTTCATCCAGATCGGCGATCAGCGCCGACAGGCCACCATCGAGCATGGGGGCGCACTGGTTCTTCATTCGGCCCGAGAGTCCGACGTGTACGTCAAACGAATGGTTGTCGCTGTTGGCCACCTTCGGCCAGTTGACCTCGACGACACGCGTGCCGGCCTCGACCAGGCGGCGGGCCAGGAGCAGGCTCTGGCCGAACGTGTTGTTGCCGTATTGCTCGCGGGTCGCCGCGGTTTCACGGCTCAGATCGAAGGCATCTCGCGCACGACCCGAGATCACCAGGCTCAGCGCCTTGTCGTAATATTCGTCCAGATCGTAACGAGCCGTGGCCCGCTCGATGGCCGGCATGCCGCCAGCGATCACGTCGCGCAGCTTAGCACGTCGCTCTAAACGAGCCGACGAGACTTCCGGCCGCAATTGCAGATCGTCGACCTTAATGCGCGACATCTTGGCCATGTCCATGTCGTCGCCGGTCGGATACAGATAATACGGATCGTAGGCGCGGCCCAGGAATCCTGCGGTGCCGGCCTTGCCCACGACGTTGCTCTCCTGCAGCGGTCGCGGCATCATCACGAACGGCAGCATCGGCACCGTGGTCGGCTTGAGCCGGACGATGTTCGAGCCGAAGTTCGGAAAATCTTTCGGGCTCGGCGGCTCTAACTGCCCCGAAGCACTGACGCGATCGGTCGTATAGCCGGTCAGCATCTGATAGATCGCGGCCGTGTGATTGAACAACCCGTTCGGCGTGTAACTCACCGAGCGGATCAATGTCAGCTTGTCCGTGATCTGCGCCAGCTTGGGCATCAGCTCCGTAACTTGCAGCCCGGGCGTCTTGGTATCGATGGGGTTGAAAACGCTTCTGACGTTATCGGGAACGTTCGGCTTGGGATCCCACAGGTCGAGATGGCTTGGCCCACCCTGCAAGAAGATCATGATGACGCTTTTGGCTTTGCCCCAACCCAGTCCACCAGCAGTGGCCGATGCTTCAGCGGCTGTGGCGCTCTGACGGCGGAACACGTCGGCCAGCGAAAGGCCAAGCATGGCCGATCCGCCAACGCGCAGCAGCTCGCGACGATTAACTCCGTCGCAGGTATCCTTGCCAGCCATTCCGGGGATTACGAGCATCGCCGACTCCTCCCGATCGAATAGTTCAGGTGTGCGGGCACGAGACGCGCTTGGGGTGGGCGGTGGCCCGCAGGCCAACCGCGCGCGAGGTCACAGGCATGAACAGGCAGTATAGCGCCCCGCGAAATGCAGTGTCAACTACGAGAAACCAGGAAACCTAGGCGGCCACAAGACTTACGCCGTATTTACCAGGATTCGATCGGCAGCGCGTGCTCGGTTACGAAAGCCTCGAGCTCCGGGCGGGTAAAAACACTCTCGGTGGCGCTGATCGAGCGGACGCAACTGGCTCCCAACGCACTGGCCCAGGCCAGGCAGCCACGCACATCGCAGCCGGCCAATAGCGCCGCGATGTAACCGGCGTCGAAGGCGTCGCCGGCGCCGGTCCCGCCGACGTAAGTGACCGGATAGGTTCCGGCATGCAGCCGTTCGGACTCCGAAACCAAAACGGTCCCTTCGCCGCCGCAGGTGATTACGACCGTACGGGCGCCGGCTTCCTGAAAACGTTGCGCCTGGGCGCGCGGATCCTTCAGACCCGTGATCGCGGCGGCTTCGTCGGTATTAGGAAGGAAAACGTCGGTCTCCTTCAGTACCGGCGCCAGTTGCGCCCAATGGTCCCCCGGCCCGGGAAGCACGATATCGAGAACCGTCGTCACGCCCCACCGCCTGGCCTGTCGGAAGACTTCGGCCAGTTCCTCGGGCAGGAGCGCCGGCATCAGCAGGTAACCACCGACGTAAAGGATTTTCGAAGCCCGCACCTTTTCGAGAGGGATATCCGCGGCGGTGAATCGCGCATTGGCCCCCAGGGTATGAACGAAGCGTCGGTCTTGCCCCTGTACGTTAACGATCAACGTTCCGGACGTCCCTACCCCGGTGAGCTGGCGAAGACAGTTCGTCTCGACGCCGGCAGCCGTCAGGGTTTCGCTGATGAATTGACCGAACACGTCATGGCCGACCGAGCCAACGACGGCCACTTTGACGCCGACGCGGGCCAGATCGACGGCCGCGTTCGACGCACAACCGCCGATCGAAAGAGTCAGCCCATCGGTCAGCACCAGTTCGCCCGCCGCGGGGGCATGATCGATCGGTGCGCAGCCGTGATCGGCCACTAAGATGCCTACGCTCAAGCAATCAATGCTCATCTCGAATCCGCAAATGGCAAGAGACAGAATTCGGCTTTCGGCTGCCCGCTCTCGATTCGAAAGCGGTGGCGCCGATCTTAAAGAAGAGCCCGCCGGCTGTCGATTGGCCGGCCGTGGTGAACAAAAAAACCTTGGCCCGGATGATGTGAATCACCCGAGCCAAGGCCGTCCTTCTGGCTTGGCGATAGCCAGAATTTGCATAGGAACTGCCGGATTGGGGCCAAGGGTGCCCCACCAAGCCGGCAGCTATCAAATGAAGATGTAGCCTTCTTCGTTGTGCTGCGTGATGTCGAGCCCTTGTTGCTCTTCATCGCGCGAGACACGCAGACCCATGGTCAGGTCGAGAACCTTCAAGAGCACGACGGTCACGACAATGGCCAAGGCCCAGGTTCCCAGGACCGAGATGACCTGGGCTTTTAGGATCGGACCACCTTCGAGCAGGCCCAGCGGCTTGTGGGTGCCGGCGACGTCCTGCGCGGCCCGGGTGGCAAAGACACCGGTCAGGATGGCGCCCAAAGTTCCGCCGACACCGTGGACGCCGAAAACGTCCAAGGAATCGTCATAGCCGATCTTTTGCTTGAGCACAGTGCTCGCATAGGAACAGACCACGCCGGCAATCGCGCCCATAGTCAAGGCCGCCATGGGCGTCACATAGCCCGAGGCCGGCGTAATGCAGACGAGGCCAGCGACGGCACCCGAGGCGGCGCCCAATAGCGTCGGTTTGCCGTGTCGCAACCAGTCCATGAAGGTCCAGGCCAGGCATGCAGCCGCGGCCGAGAAATGGGTGGTGCAGAAGGCGCTGGCGGCAATGCCGTCGGCAGCCAACGCACTACCGGCGTTGAATCCAAACCACCCTACCCACAGCAGGGCTGCGCCGATCAACGTGTAGGTCAGGTTGTGCGGCGGCATCGGTTCGGTCGGATACCCTACGCGCTTGCCGAGGACGATACAGGCCGCGAGCGCCGAAATACCCGAGCTGATGTGCACGACCGTGCCACCGGCAAAGTCCAGTGCACCGCCGGCAATGGCATGCTCGGAATTGTACGCAAAATATCCACCGCCCCAGACCCAATGACAGAGCGGGCAATAGACCAGGAAATCCCACAATACGACGAAGACCACGAGCGTGCTGAATTTCATACGCTCGGCAATGGCACCCACGATCAGGCCCGGGGTGATGATGAAGAACATCCCCTGGAACAGCATGTGCGTCAGGTAGGGAATCGTCAGCATCGGGAACATGGGGGTCGACTGCCCCGTGCTGTCGTTCCATACGCCGCTAACCCCGTTCATGAAGAACATTTTGGTGTCGCCGATCAGTGGGTTCGTTCCGCTGAAGCAGAGCGAATAACAGAACAGCGCCCACAGCACCGTGTTCATCCCCATCAGGAAGAAGCATTGCATGAACACGTTGACAACGTTCTTTTTGCGGACCAAACCGCCGTAGAACATCGCCAGGCCCGGCGCGGTCATCATCAGCACCAGGGCCGACGAGACGAGAATCCAGGCATTGTCCGCTTTGTCGAGCGCAGGCTGCACGGGAGTTTCCCCGGCGGCTTCGGCCTCGACCTCTTTCTCCTTGGCGATCTCGGCCGCCTCCTGGGCCGACGCATACTTCGTGAACTCGCCAAGCAGTAGCGCTGCCAACACGGCAGCACAGCCAAAAACCAACAGTCGTTTCATAATCCAGCCTCGCTAGAAGGACGTTTTGCCCGGAACAGCAAAGCGAATCGATCGGGTGTCCAGGCTGCACCACGCGATCGCTATTTCCAAACGCACTCGAACCCTGCCGTCGCCATCCGTGCGACGCTCTGCGCCATCAGATCGCCGCACGATCGGCAGTTTGCGGACTATCCCCTTGGTGGGATGCCCGCGAAGCTCAGAAACTGAGCAATAGGAAACACACGTCGGGCGCGGACGAGGCGCTACCGCTCGTGAAAGTTCCCGTGAATCCGCCTTCGATTCGCGGTCTCCTGCCCGAACCGTGAATCTTCGACGTCGCCGAAAAGCACACGCCATGCCAAAGGTATTTTGGGTAATCTGCCGTGTTCAGAAGGTGTTAGGGCATTGCGGGTTACGAAGCATCCATGCTGGCACGTCCTACTTCGGCTGCCCTCGAGGATGCGAGTGCTCGCAGCAGTTCGTGCCCAGACCTGAGGCAACAGGCGCCGCGCCGTGCATCACCATTAGGCCGTCCGGCGAAAGACGGTGTTTGGCGGTCGAATCCGCAGCCGGAACTGGCGTTGACCCGGTTGTGATCGTTCGCTACCGTCTCGCCCCTGGGGGCGTCCGCCTTTCCGGCAGGACGCATCGGGCGAAGGGACTCGTGTAGCCCGGAGGGACCCGACATGAGCAGGATGCTCTGGTCCGTATTTGGCGTCGCCGCCGTGGCGACGTTTCTTGCCGCTCCCCAGCTTTCGGCCGAGCCACCGGCAACTTCTGCCGGCGCATCTTCGGCATCTGCCACGACCGATACGCCTCGCGTCGCGCGGCTGGTGCGCGAGCTGGGGGCCGATGCCTTTGCCGTGCGAACCCAGGCCAGCGAAGAACTCGCCAAGCTCGGCGCCACAGCTCGGGCCGAGATCGTGGCCGCGACTCACAGTGACGATCCCGAGGTCCGCCTGCGTGCCAAGGACCTGTTGCGGGCGATCACGGTTAGCGACCTGTGGTCCGCCGGGCGCTTCAACTGCCCCGAGCCCCCGACCGCGGCCGCCGACATCCTGAAACTGCTTTCCGACCAAACCGGCAATCACGTGCTGATTGGCGATCAGTTCGGCACATTCACTGACGGCGTCGTTCGGCTCGATTTTGCCGCGGCCGATTACTGGCAAGTCCTCGACGAAGTTTGCCGCCAGACCTCGAACCACTGCCGCGCGCATTACGACAGTCGCCGGCCAGGGGTCGTTGTCGTGGCCGGCGCGCCGGGTCGCCAGCCGCTGGCCTACGCCGGTCCGGTGCGCGGCCGGATCACCAGCGCCCGTCGCGCCTTCACCGAAGAGGTGAGCTACGAGGACATTCGCTCGGAGAAGACGCACACCTTCCAACTGAATCTGGAAATGACCTGGGAAGATCGCTTCAAGCTTGTCGCGTATCGGGCCCAGGCCGACGTGTGCGAAGCCACGACCGAGGCCGGACTGCGCCTGACCGCGGCGCAACCGAGCAGCAGCGGCTGGAACGTCGCCGGCGCCGGCACGCGGCAACTGACGATGAACCTGCGACTGAATCCGCCGCCGGCCACGGCCCACGAGCTCGACACGCTGCGGCTGACCTGGGGTTTGATCGCCGTCGGCGACATGGTGAACCTGGACGTCGATAACCTGTCCTCGCGCGAGCCGCGCTTTCAGGACGACGTCGAGCTGGTCGTCGACAGTTATCAGCCAGCCACGGGCGGCCGCTTCGACCTGGTCGTCACGGTGCGCCGCGATCTGAACCTGCCCGAGCCGCAGGAGATTCTTTTCCAAGAGCACGAACTGGAACTATTGGACGCGGCCGGCCAGCCGTTGCGCAAGCTCGGTCAGACCGGCACACTGGCCGACCACGGCGCGATGTTGAAAGCGTCATTCCAGGCCGATGCGGAGAATCAGACGCCGCAAAAACTGCGCTTCACCTATCCACGTCTGCGCAGCCAGCGCGACCTGGAAATCGTCTTCCGCCACGTGCCACTACCGACCGGCCGGCCGGAGTGAGCGCCGGCTTCTGCACTTCCCCACGATTCTCCTGTGCTTCGGTGTGGTCGGTGGCTAAGCCTCTTCGTTTCGTAGCCAGCCCCGAGAGCGCCGCGTTCACCTCAGGGGGCGTAGGAATTTCGAGTTTTTCGAGCGCGCTTTCGTGAACGGATTTCACCCGGCGGACGGCCTATAACACCAGCCGATGTAAGACTTTGCGCGGCGGCGATTTTTTCAATTAGTGGAATTAATCAACCTGAAAAAAGGGGGGTTGCGCGCACATCATATTGGGCAATATGCAAGTGCGGGAATGGGCCTTTGCGCGAGACGAGATGCAAGCCCGAGCGAATCAACGAATGAGCGCCGCCGCGAGATTACGCGTCGAGAGAGCGGCGGAGCTTTAGCGCGGCCAGACGCAGCAGCGCAATCTGCAACCGATGTTCGAACTTCCGGCGCTCGGGTCCGACCTTGAGACGACCGCGGAAGATGTCGCGCAGCCGCTCGACGTGGCGGCGATGCCTACGCGGCGCGAGAATGTGCATCTTCTTCAGCCGCATCCCCTCGGCGATGCGCTCGGTGCGACGCACTCGTTTGCGAAACGCTGCATCCCGTTCGAGCGCCTTCGAGATGGCGCTGGGGACGCAACCAATCATCTTGGCCGCGCGACTGCGCGTCAGCCCGGCGTCGATCAGGTCGCAAAACACTTCCTGCTTATATGCGGTCAGCTTCAGCGGTCGCCCTCGACCACGCCGCGCCGCTGTCGGTTTTCCCGTCGCAGGCGTTTGCTTCGTGAGTGACGGCGCGGCAGTGTCACGTTGCTGGTCAGGCAGGGCCTGATCGTGCATTTTCGACCGAGGCCCACCCAGATCCAAGGAGGAAGCGTCTTGCTCGTCGTCCTGCGTCGCGTCAGCAGCAGGCGGTTCGTCGATGCTGCAGCCACTCGCGCGGGTTTTGCCACTGCGAGAATCACCGCCGTGCGATTCTTTGGCACGCGCTTGTTCAGCCTCGGCTTCTTGCCGCTTGAGGATCACAACAAACTGTTTGAGTTGAGCGATGACCGCCCGTTTCTGCGCCGGAGTTCCTGAGCGGGCTTTTTTGCCGAGTTTGCGCAGCAGAGCATTGAATCGCTTTTCGCCGAGCGAGATAGCCTGTGCTGTGACGCGGCGCGGACTGGCGAGCGCCGTGCTGCTCGTTCGCGTGCGACCGAGCGGCACTAGTTTCTGTCGCGCGCCAGAGGACAGCACGACTTTTTTAGGCTTGCGACGCGGCGGCGCTGCTGTTGTTGACGGGCGGCGAACTGCCGCGGCCTTCTTTGGCGTGCCGCGCTGCACGGAGCCCTTCTGCGTATCGCGCCGAACCGTGCTCTTTGGGTTCTTCGGCGCGCGGCTACGTTCGACGGCGTTCTCTTTCGTGCGGACCTGCCGCGTCCCTGCTTGTTTCGCGGCGCCGCGCGGCGTAACGCTGCGTGCCTTCTTACTTTGCCCTGCTGCGACGTTGTTCTGCGCTGCCGAGGCCTTCTTTGTGCGACTTGGCGGCGCGGTTTTCTTCGTCGTGCCGGCCGGCGGCGCCGCTTTCTTTCGCGTGCTCGGCGGTGCCGTACGTTTTTTGGCGCCGTGCGGCGGGGGGTTCTTTGTGTGTTTTTTTGTGCCGAACGGCACAGTGTTCTTTTTCGTGCCCGGCGGCACGGTGTCTTTTTTCGTGCCGAACCGCACGGCGCCTTTCTTCGTGCCCGCCGGCATGGCGCTTTCCTTCTTGCTAGGCCGCCGGGGTTTTATTGTGGGACGTGTTCGCACGGCCCCCTTTTTCGTGCCGGCTTCCTGCGCCGCGCGCGGCGAACTGTTGCCGAGGCGCCCCATGCTCCCTCGCACCGTCGAGCTAGTGACCAAAATGCGCAGCGGCAGCGACCAAATGCACGTCGAACGAGCCAAAACACGTCCGACAGCCCCGCACCAGCGGCCGAAGCGCAAACGGCCAGAACCTACGATTCCCTATTCCCGGCGCGCATTCTACCGAACCGAGTGGCCTGATTTCGAGGCAAATTCTCTCACGTCGTTGGGATAGTCGAGGCGGGGAAGCGTTTTCCATGTGGGGGGTGCCTGATGAGCATGATTTCGTCTAACGAACTAAAAAGGATTGCATTGTGTTCTTAAATTTGGAATATTTATGTCAATGGATTTAATGTCGTAGCCGGGGACGACGCGGACTAGCCAATCCTCTGGAGGGCACATCGATGTCAGAACTGTTCCCGTTTGCTGTCGAGCATCTACTTTCTGAGGCGGAAGCAAAAAAGGTAACTGAACCACATTGGGGAGACCTATCGAGCGTTTGGGTTTCTGCGATTACCGAATGGCACTCGTTCTCTGAGGAACATCGGGCACGGTTGTCCTCGACCCCGTTCGTACCGCCGATCGTCGTTTTTGGGTTCGCGCAATCATTCGCGCGAGAGAAGTTCTCGAATCGTGATGACGATGGAATCATCCTTTGCGAAGGGCTCGGCGTCTTCGCGTTCTACATCGAACGCAAAGTTTTGATACGCTTCAACGCGCTCGCGCGCGATCACATAGTGCGCCAAGGTTATCAGTCAAGCGACCGAAAGGAGTTGTACTTTCGGCAGGAGCCGATCGACGGCCTGAATAACGACGCAACACGCTTGACTGCTGGGTATTTGATGAATGAAGCGAAGACGGACCTTGCCTCAGTTGCAATTTCTTGCCAAGTTGGCGAAAACCTCGTCTATACGTTTCCGATCGACGGTAGCAATGATTCTTTGTTACCGCTTCCAACACCACAGACATCACCCTCACCAGCAAGTGCAGCGAAGCCGCTTCGCAAACGAAAGCCACGATAAATGCCAAGCCGCTTCAACCCAGAAATGCTCGTCATAGCGCGTGGAGCACGAGGGTTGTCGCAATCGGACGTTGCCTCGGGCATGAAATGGTCCCAAGGAAAGGCGTCGAAGGTCGAGCATGGGTTGATTGATCTTTCGCAAGGCGAGGTGACCCGACTTTCTGACTTGTTACGTTTTCCAGCGGACCTGTTTTACCAGTACGACGCCATTCGTGGTTTTGGGACTTGCTGCCTCTATCACCGCAAGCGAACGACGACACCGATCCGCGCGTTGAATCAGTTGCATGACTCAATCAACGTTTGGCGAATTCAGATTCGTCGGCTTCTTGCAGGTGTGAGTTTGCCGAATGAGGTGAACTTCCCGTGCATGGACATCGACGAATTTAAGGAACCAGAGGTCGTAGCGCAAATGCTACGTGCGGCGTGGGCGCTTCCGCGAGGACCGATAAAAAACCTTGCCAATATTGTCGAGGCGGCGGGCGGAATTATTTTCGACGTGAACTTGAATACGCCGAAAATTGACGCCGTAAGTCAACGTGCCGTAGGAATGCCGCCAATCTTCTTTCTCGACCCGACAAAGCCGGCTGACCGCTGTCGGTTCACCCTTGCGCACGAGATTGGACACATTGTGATGCATCGGACTCCCAGCCCCAACGCTGAGGCCGAAGCAGACAGATTTGCCGCGGAATTCCTGATGCCTGCGCGCGATATTGAACGCGATCTCAGGAACCTAACCATTCCAAAGGCTGCGACATTGAAGCTTCAATGGCGAGTCGCGATGCAAGCGGTCATCCGGCGAGCACGTGACCTTGGAGCGATTTCGAACAGCGCGTACCAGTCGCTGTGCGTCCGCATTAGTCAGCTCGGTTACCGCAAAAACGAGCCGAACCCCATCCAGCCAGAATTTCCCACGGCACTTCGCCAACTCATCAATGTGTATCTCGATTCCCGAGGCTACTCCGTCGCCGAATTAAGCGAGACCATGCTTTGCCGCGAGGATGAATTTCGAGAGTTGTATTTGCACGATGGCCCAATCAATCAGCTCCGGGTCATTAAGTAAGAGGTTCGCAGTGTCGAAGTCCGCCGCTGTAAACGTTCGCCACCCGTCGGGCATTCCAGATTTTTACGGCTCCGACGTGGTGGAGGTTCTTCGAAAGCCATGTCGACATGAACGATGTGGGTTCGACTACTCGGCGATTCCTCGACGGCGTCGCAAGCTTTAAGACCGTCGAACGCGTGTATCTGCTTGAACCTAGTTGAAGGTGAAATTCCCTGCACGTTACTGCTCTATCGCGAATAGAAGACACCAAAGGTTATTGCCTCTCTTACTTAATCTGACGTGCCTGCTGAACTACATTTAGCTATCCTCCGGGAGGTACGAACCACAACTTCGCGAGAACTTCGAACGTGGCAAAGCGCAATCCAGAAACGACTGCGAGAAATCGCATTATTGAATCAATGAAACTGGAACTGCGCGCTCTGCTGCCAAAAGTCCTGAAAGACACTGGCTATAAGGACGAGGCGTCCCTCAACGCAACGATCGGCAGCAAGCACGATGATTTCTTTGATCTAAAGCACGATGTGATCCCCAGTAGCGAGCAATTTGTGACGCACTGGCTTAAAGGTTTTAACGTACGTGCTAGATTCCGTTCCAGTTGCAGTGTAATGAATACGCACCTCAAGAAGTCGATCGCATTCAAGAAGTATCTTCTGATATTCCTAAGACGCTCGTATCTCAAGCACTATGGCGAACTGGCAAGGCTTCGGCCTCACGTTAGCGAAGCTATTCTGTGGATTGGCCAAGAAAACGCAAGCTATGGCATAGCGATTACTCCCCGATTCACCGATGGGGAGTGGGAAAACGACAAAAGTGAAATCCGTGCATTCAAGTACGGCTACTGGACGATCGGACACGTCATGTCCACCGGGTTAGTAATTCCAGGCAAGGACAAGACGCTGCACTTCGCCGACATCGACCAATACCTGATCTTCTTCACCGATACGCTCGTACGAAATTCGGGCTCCGGGCATGAGTACGAAATCGCTGAACTTTACGCACAATTCGTTAAACGACAGGTTGACCCGTATGCCGTTCCGCTCCTGATTCCAGAATACCGATACGGTGGCCTGAAGAAAAAGCATCGGTACCGGCTGGACTTCCTCATCATCAATCCCTACACACTCGACAAGTTCGGCTTTGAGCTTTCCCCGTGGTCAACGCACGGGTACTTGCGTAAGACCAAGAGTTTGACTCAGGCGCAGATTAACGATATGGCGAAGAATAATTTTGAGAACGAGATGGAGAGACATCGTGAATTCTTTCAAAAGAAACATATCTATACCGTCATTTATACGGATCGAAATCTGAGGAATAAGAAAAGGCTTTTCGAGACGGCGTTCGTCCCCCTACTGCAACCCGAGAGGCCAAAAGACTATCTTTCCTTTAAGGCGATGGAGGAGTACTTCCACTAAAGACATCGCACGCCTGAGCGTTCTACGCCATGTCGCCACTTGCGTGGCTACGGCGGTACATTCGCGCGCTATTGTGTCCGTGGGCTCGCGCCGCACGGCTACATTCTTTCGCCCCTGCCGGGGCTTGTTGCTTGATGGACCACGTCTCGAGCACTTTTTGCTTTGCTTGCGTTATTCTCGCGCGGATTGCTGAGTGCTTGGCCCCCTCATCCTGACCTCTCCCCCGCGGGGGAGAGGGGTATTCGATGCGGCTTGCTCGTGCGGCGGAGAGGGTTTAAGCGGGACCGTTCTTTCTCCTGACCGGGCGTTGTTCGGTACGGCTTTCATCTCTGTGGCGGCGAAGGCTCTGCTGCGCTTGTTCTTTTGCGGTGGCCACGGAGCGGCTTTGCTTTAAGAGGTCGCCGCGGCCCTTGGGTTATCGCCGGGTGAGTCGTTCGCGCAGTTCTTTGTCGTGGGTGTAGTCGGCGGGTTGTAGGCCGCGGTGGTTTTTGATCGTCGGGTCGGCGCCGTGGCGCAGCAGGATGTCGACGATCTGTTGGGCTGCGGTTTGCTTGCCGGCGGTGCTGGGGGCGCCGCTGGTGGTTACGGCGCGATGCAAGGGCGTTGAGCCTGTGCGGCGGCAGGCCTGGTTCACCGCGGCGCCGTGCGCGAGCAGCGTCTCGACCGCGGCAGCGTTGCGGAACCGTACCGCGTGATGCAAGGCCGTGACGCCGTTTTTGTCGGTGGCATTGACGTCGGCGCCCGCCTTCAGCAGTGCTTCGATCTCATGACATTGAACGACCGCATCGGGATCGCGTCGCGAGCAAACGGCCGAGAGCGGTGTGATGGTCATGGCATGCCCACAATGGTCGGAGTTCATTTAAGTCGTCGACGAGAACAAGGCGGACGATTATTCCAGAATTGTAAGCATTTTCGATTCTTGCATCCTAAAGTGGTCGGCAGTTGCCCGCGTTTGACCCTCTTGCAATTCCGGTTTATCGTGAATTGTTCGATGGCGACGTATCGCCCACGCGATGTACTCCCCATTTCTCAGAGCACGCTACTGAAAGCTGATTCTTCACCGGTTGCGAAGCAAGATCCTCTCGGGGGATTCGTGGTTTTCGCAAACCGTCTCGTGACAGCCCGACGCCGATCCCGCTGATGTCGGAATCGCGCCATCGGCGGCGACGTTACCCGCGATCCAGATTCCAGCCGGCACGCAGTCGCTGCTATTCGTGCCGGTCGTCCCTGACGGCCGGATTTCTGGATTGCGGCTGCTGCGGCACACCTCGATATCGATCCTTGCTAACACTCTCAAGACGAAGCTAATGAATACCTGTAAAGCGATCCGTTTCGTGCTCTTAACGCTCCTTTCGTTCGGTATGTGCCCTGCTGTTCGCGCCGCTAATTTCTATACGATCGGCAATGCGACGGGACCGGAATTCAGTGTGAGCGGCGTCTCGCTGGACGGATCAACCGTCATCGGAGACCAACTCTTTACCGGGCAGGCTTATCGCTGGACCGCGGCGGGCGGGGCCACGCTGATCGGCGCGGGTTCCGCTGACGGTGTCTCGGGCGATGGCTCGGTGATCGTCGGTAAGGCAAACAATCTTCCCGTCCTGTGGACCCAGGCCACGGGATTTCAACCTCTGAGCAACACGCCAGGGGGCGCCTGGGATATTTCGGCGGACGGCAAGACGGTCGTCGGATATTTTGATCTCGCGCCGCAGAACCCGGACCACGACTACGAACCCTTTCGCTGGACATCTACCGGCGGCTTTACAAGTCTCGTCCCGCCCGACCCCAACAGCAACCTGATGGCTACGCACGTGTCGGGGGATGGTTCGGTGATTTTGGGTTCGCCGCTGTATGCGGGCGTACCGAGCTTCCGCTGGACGGAAAGCACAGGCGCCGTCAACCTGGGATCATTCGCTGGTGGACCAATGACGCCGACGAACGTCAGCGCCGACGGCAACGTGATCGTCGGCAGCATCGACACGCAATACGGGCAGGCATTTCGCCTCACTTCGAGCGGTCCAAGTCTGCTGGGCAAAATGCCCGGACAGACTGGCGGTAGCGTCGCGTATGCGACTTCGGCCGACGGGTCAGTCATTGTTGGTTCTGCGGGCGGACCGACCGGCGGCGCCGACGCATTCATCTGGAACGCCGCCGACGGAACGCGCGAGCTACGCAGCGTTCTGATCAACGACTACGGATTGGGCGCGCAACTGGCCAACGTCTATCTTATTGACGCTGTCGGGATTTCGGGCAATGGCGAGGTGATTGCCGGGAACGCATTCATCGGAGGACAGCGGGTGGGCTACGTCGTTGTCCTGCCTGAACCGGCCACGTGGACTATGGCCGCGGCCGCGCTGGTTGTGATCATGTTGTTGGCCCACAAGCGTCGCACGCTTTTTCTGGGGCGGCCGATCGAGAGCACAGAAACGCCGGAGCGGTAAAGTAAAGTCGCGAGTGGAACGGCATCGGTAATAGGCCGACGACGCTCGTGAATCGGTGATGAGTGCGCTTGCCGTGTCGGTCATGTTGGCCCCCTGACGCTGCCCTCTCCTCCGCGGGGAGAGAGGCGTTATTCGAGGCAGCTCATTCTCGCGACCAACGTACGCGTTCCCTGAGCAGACGAAGCCGTTAGGGAACGTGCGCCGTGCGCGACAACTGCTCGGCCGATTATTGCCGCGTCGACGCGCCGTCGCCGGCGGCCTGATCCTCGGGCTGGGGTAAACGGATCAGCGACATCTGATGAGGCTCGCCTGTGGCGTTTTGCACGAGGATCGGCGTGATGTCTTTGGTGAGATTCGAAAGCCCCGCTTCATACACGGGAGTCTGATCGTCGCCGATCGTCCAAGCGGTCCGTTGCGTTTTCTTGTCGACCGAGCCCGTGATGGTTTCCATCTGGTCCGTGCGCACGTTGTGGTAGTTGCCCCGGACGATGCCCTGCGGATTGACGGCCAGCTGGAAAATATCGTCCGATGTCGTCGCGTCCCCTTCGACCACGGCGAACACACCCAGTGGCAACCACTTGCTGTCCGCGGCGGGTTGGGCCGACTGTCCGGCACCAGCGATCTCGCTTGACTGTTGCTCGTATTCCTGGGGTGTAGCCACGGCATCGCCGTTGACATAAATGGCATTCGGCTGGGCGACAACGTTGCCACCGTAGTCATAGGCGACCGGCATCGCGGCGAGCCCGAGTCCGCGGGCTAGTCCGGTGTAGCCCGGGTGTGTGTACAGTGACGCCGATACGACATTCGTCGGCTGCCAGGCATTGGCATATCCGGCGAAACCGGCGGCGGTGTACGGCGCGTATCCAACGGCGCCGGCGCGGAAAGCCTCGCCTTGCGCATCGAATGCTCCGGCCCGTTCGTAATAGGTGCCGGTTCTTCCTGCCGCATAGCCACCGGCGGCGCCGACCCCACCAGCGCCCACACCTGGACGCAAGCCAACTCCCGCGGCTCCCGCGCCGGCACCGGGGCGAAGCCCGATTCCACTTGCAGGTCCGCCCGCGCCTCCCGCGATGCCGCCGGCTCCCGCGCCGGGACGAACCCCGACACCGCCCGCTCCGGCTCCTGGCCTTCCCGCGCCAGCGAAGCCTGCGCTACCGGGCCGATCCGCTCCACTTGCCCCTGCGCCGGGCCGCGCAGCGCCCGCATCTGCTGCGGCGCCGGTCCGTCCGGATCCGCCGCCCGCGCCGGGACGTCCACTGCCCGCGCCTGCTCCCGCGCCGGGCCGTCCGGCGCCTCCACCTTCTGCACCGGGGCGACCAGCGCCACCCGCTCCGCCGCGGCCGCCCGCTCCAGCACCACCGCCGAATCCACCTCCCCCTGCGCCGCCACCAGCTTTTCCCGATGACAGGCCGCCACCGAATCCGCCCCCTCCGTGCTGTGCGCCCCCTGCATGTCCGCCACCGCCACCGCCGCCGCCGCGTTGACCACCGCCACCACCCATTCCGCCGGCGCCGCCACGTCCTCCGCCACCAGCACCGCCTCGTCCGCCGCCTCCGCCACCGCCGCGGGCCATCGCCGGCGTGTCATTCACCGTGAACGAGAGGGCGATCAACCATAGGACGACATACTTTCGATACATGGTGACCCTTCCCGAGTGAGTTTACGAACGTGAACGAAGCGCGGCGGCAGAAACAATTCTCTTGCTACGGTTTGACGCGTGTGACTTTCACCGGCGCTAGATCCGGCACCTCAAGATCATCGAGCGTGCGATCCACGGATTGCCAGGTGAATGTATCGTCGTTGATGCGACGCAAGACATTCGTCTCGGTTAGTGTCCTGCCATCGGGCAAGGTTCCAACGACGTCGAGTACCCAATTGTCGCCGTCGTGCTCCCAGTCGGCTTCGCCCACACCACCGTTGGCCTCGAAGGTCCAGGAATGCACTTCGGCGATTTCGGGATCGACACCGATCATCTGAATGCCAGCGAAGGCGAGCGTCTTTTCCTGAATGGAAAATCGTCCTTGGATGAACTTCTTGTTTCCTTCCCAGGTGTACGTCGTGCGAATCTCGGCTCCTTCGCCGTTCAGCGATTTCCATTCGGCGACGAGCCAGCCTAGATCGTCGATCGTCGCACCAACGAGGTTTGTTTCGCGCAGTTGGGCAATGTGCCATGCTCCTCCCTCGCGCACAAAAAGGGCGCTGTACTGGGCGCTCTTGGCTGGCTCGGCGGGACCACGACGAACGGCAACCTTGCCCTCGGCAACCGCCACATCGGCGGAGAGAAATCGCATTGACTCTCGATGCACTTCCGCTTTGGCATCCGGGGCCTTGGCAAAGAATTCGGCAAAGCTGGCCTCGATCGCCTCGCGGCCATGAACGTTGACGCCGGCATCGTTTTCGTACTCGCCGTCCGCTGTCCAGTTCGCAGCAAACGCTTTGGCGTCACCCGCTTCAAACGCTTTGGTAAACGACTCGAACAACGATTGCAGGGCCCTAAGGTCCTCACTCCGCGGTTCCGGCGCGGCAGGCGTAGGCTTCGCGGGAGCACCGGGCTTTGCTTTGACTTGCGCGTGGGCTGTCGACAGCAATGGCCCGCGTTGGGTCGAGGCGAAGGTTATCGCAACGATCAACAACGTAAACAGCGCGATCCCGTACGCATTCGCTGACCGCATGATATTTCAACCCTGCAGGTGAGATGATTTGATTTGTTCGCGACTTTCATCGAGCGAATGCTGCAACTCTAGTGGTCGGGATACGCGAATGCAATCGTCCTGATCGTGCAAAGCGTCCAATTCGACGACACTTGCACCGCGGACTATAGTTGACCCGCGGCTGAACGGGTTGCGGCGTGTGGTCCGCGCGGGCGTTTGTAGCATCGAGGGATGATGGAGAAAACGCGATGAAACTGCATTGGGCTGATAAATTCGCGGTTGCATTGTCATTAGTTCTCAGCTTGAGTTTTGTCTGCCCATCGGCAGCTGCGCAGGACGGCAAAAAGCCCGAGATCATCCACGACGCCGAGTATTACATCCTTGATGCACAACACGCAGAGAGATGGAGCGCGGAGGACAAGGAACTCGATGCCAAGCTGGCGGCGCTGCGAAAGAAGTTCGGTAGACCGCCCAATATCATTCACGTTATGTGGGACGATACAGCGGTGGGCGAGGTTGGCATTCCCGCCATTCAGAAAGTGCGTGGCTGGGAGACGCCGAACATCAATCGCCTCGCTGCCGAGGGCGCCAACTTCATGAGGATGTACACCGAGCCGTCGTGTACGCCCAGCCGCGCGGCGTGCATGACCGGCCGTCACCCGGTGCGCAATGGCAAATACAACGTGGGTTTTCCCTACGAATACGGAGGCTTGGCCGCCTCGGAGGTCACAACAGCGGAGGTACTCTCGAAAGCGGGGTACGCCACGGCATTCTACGGCAAGTGGCACCTTGGAGACATCGAACAGAGTTACTGCACGAAGCAAGGTTTCGATGAGGCGCTCTGGATGCCTTACAACCAGGCGACGAGTGTGTTTAGCCCGGAGGGGCAGGCAGCAGCGCTATCGCCGGCTGTTATGTTTCCCGAGATGTACCCCAAAGACCCGTACGATCTAGATTCGGGATGGCGCCCGACCGGATATGTCTTTGCCCTAGAGGGAGCGAAGGGGGGACCTGTTCGCGAGTTTGGAAAAGCGCCGCATCACGATGACTATTTAAAGCTTGAAGGCGAGTTTGAAAAACGAACATTGGCGTTTATCCAGAAGAATGCAGCTGCGAAGAAGCCATTTTTTGTCGCTTGGTGGCCTGCCCTAGGTTCGTTCCTGCCCTCGCCCAAGAAGATGACGGCTAACGGCGGAGCGGTGGCGGAGTTACTTGCCCCGCTCGACGTGCGGATTGGCACGTTGATGAGTGAACTGAAAAAACTCGGCATCGCCGAAAACACTCTAATTGTTTTAATGGCCGACAACGGCCCGATGACTCACAACGGTCCCTCTGGAATGATTGAGACCCTCTATCGTGGCGGCAAAGGAGATTTCCTCGAAGGGGGCGTGCGCGTGCCGGCGATGGCCTGGTGGCCGGGCGTGATCGCGCCTGGACAGATCGTCGGCGACATTATTCACGAGACGGACCTGTTCACCACCTTCGCTCATCTCGGAGGCGCGACCGAGAATATTCCCACAGACCGGATCATCGACGGCGTGGACCAGACCGCGCTTCTGCTGAAAGGTGACACATTCAGCCGGCGCGACTATGTCTATATCTACGCCGGCCCTACGCTGGCGGCGACCGTGAAGGGCCGGTACAAGCGCCACTGGATCAGTGACCATCCCGGCTTGACCGGGGCTCCTTTCTACGACCTGTATACCGACCCGCGCGAGATGACCGGCAAGTTGGTGCCGATGCTCCCCGCCTTGGGAATGTTCAACATGATGAAGGCGCGTCACGAGCTGTGGATGGAGAAGTATCCGAATACCGAGGAAGCTCGCGATTGGCCGCTGACCAACGTCGAAAATGCTCGCCCAGAAACCAAGGTCGCCGGCCGGTCCCGAGTGGACGCCGCAAAGCTTCCACTTGATCCGCGGGAGTTTATCAAGGCCCTGAAAGGATGGGAGGGCGCCGAGTTCGATCAAGCTGAGTGAAACTGCCGACGTTCGTGGACTGGGACCCAATAAATCCGACGCCAGGTCGACGATTCGGTCTTTGTGGAGTTCACGTGCGCGACCCGCTATGATGCTGCGGTGTTGAATTCCCTAACCCTCCGTAAGGATTCGAAGATGACAGTGGCGATTCGGCAGTGCATCTTGACGCTGATTCTCATGGCATGCTGCTGCGTAGCGCGGGCAGCCGACACCTATACGGTCGATCCCGTGCATTCCTCGATCTCGTTCATGATCTTGCACGCTGGCATCAGCAATATTCACGGGCGGTTCAACGATTTCTCGGGAAAGATCACGATCGACAAAGCCGATCCGGCCAAGTCATCGTTTGCGCTGTCGATTCCGATCGACAGCATTGATACCAACAACGAGAAACGTGACGAGCACTTGCGGGCCCCCGACTATTTCAATGCCAAACAGTTTCCGACCATGTCGTTTCAGAGCACGAAGGTCAAAGCGGTCGAAGGAGGCTATGAAGTCTCGGGAGATTTGACCATGCATGGCGTGACCAAGCCCCTCTCGTTCAAGCTCAAGGGAGCCGACAAGGTCGTCGAATTTCCTAAGGGGACGCAGCGGATCGGTATGGTCTCGTCGTTCTCGGTCTTGCGCAGCGACTTTGGTATGCCTGTCGATCCGAAGGCACTGGGCGATGAGGTTACGATCATCCTCGGCATCGAAGCCGCGAAATAAGGTGCTGTGTCGTGGGCTTCCCGCGGCGCGACTTGGTACGTGCGCCTTAACGGCTCTCCATTGTTGCAGACGCGGCCCATGTTTGACGTCACGGTGCTGGCAAAGGCGGTCCTCGTCGGCGCAGTAGTCGCGGCCACGGTCATGCGTTTAGTCGCCTGGCTGTTGCGGCGCGGCAGTGTATACATGCCGCAGCGCGACGGTATATACATGTCGCGTAGCGATAGTGCTCGCTGGAGCTGGGCGATTGGCGCGGGGGTCTTGGCCGCCAGCGGGGCAACCGACCAGTGGCCCCATTGGCCGGCCCTCGAAGACCGTGCGCGGTTTCTCACGCTGCTGGTGCCACTGACAATCCTGGTCGAGACGTTGGCCGTGGTTGTCAGTTCGACGCGCATGGCGTGGCTCATGCGCATTGCTCTGGCAGCGATCGTGGCGCCGATCCTATTGCACAACACGGTCTACCTGGCCGTTTTGCAGGGTCGCACTTCTGCGGAATGGACTCCGTTGGAAGCGACCATGATTTTGTGCGGGCTGGCGGCGATGCTGATCCTGATATGGGTGGCTCTTAGCATGCTCGAAGCGCGAACGTCGACGCTGACCGTTTATGGCGTGTTGATTCTCGATGCGTTCGCGACGGCGATCACCGTCATGCTGTCCGGATACTTCTTAGGGGGACTCTTGGGACTGGGCCTGGCCGGAGCGATGACAGGTGCGGCACTTTCCGCGTATGTCAACGCACCGCGATCGCTGACTCGCGGCAGCTTGGGAATCGCTGTGATCGGAAACTTTTCGATAGTGCTGATCGGGCGTTTTTTCGGCACACTGTCGACCGCGCTGGCCGTATGTCTGCTGGTCGCTCCGCTTTTCGCATGGATGGTTGAATTGCCTCGGCTGAACGCCTTTGCGCCGGGCTGGCGTGCCGTGCAGCGACTCGCCTGTGTCGGCATTCCGTTGATCGTGGCGGTCGTTATCGCAGGTCGGCAATTTGTCGTGGCTTCCGCGGCTCATTCCAGACCGTCCAAGCCCAATGCCGTGCGCGACGTCGCGAAGTAACGGCCGTCGCCAGGGTGCCGTGACGCGCGGCGTGGTGGATGTCGTCGATCGGGGGTGGTCCACGCCACGACGAGGGCATTTTATCCTGGTCCGCCGGCGATTCGCGGCATTTCGCGGTAATCCGCGTGGCGTCTGCCGCGATTAGTTGTATAGAGCAGACGGTCGGCTGACTCACAGCGAAGGGGACGGATGGAAAAGCGGCCCAACTGGCGAGAGATTGTCGAGAAGCACCAGGAGCAGGTGCTGCGGATCGCGGTGCGCATTTTGGGCTCGCTGCACGATGCCGAAGACGTAGCGCAGGACGTGTTCGTCGAGGCGTACCAGTTGCATCGCCGCGGCGGCGTCGATGGTTGGACCGGCTTGTTGGTGCGGATGGCGACGTTGCGAGCCATCGATCGGCTGCGGCGGGCGCGTAGCGCGCGAGCCCTATGTGACGACGATCGGGCGACAGACGAGGGGCCATTCGAAGAGGCCGTGGCCCGCGAGCTGGCCGAGCGACTGCGCGGCGCAGTGACACAGTTGCCCGACCAGCAGGCGGCGGTGTTCACGCTGGCGGCGTTCGAGCAACTGTCGCGCGGCGAAATTGCCGCCAGCCTGCAGATCTCGCCGCAGGCCGTGTCAACGGCGTTGTACAAAGCGCGGCAGCAATTGATGAGCGAATTGAACGTCTTGGACCAGGGAGAGCGATCATGAACACAACGTACCAGCCAGCCGAATTCGAACCGTTCGAATCGCCGCTTGCCGAAGCGGTCGAGCGTATCCGCTACACGCTGCCCCCCAGCGAGGCTGTGCAGCGCGTGGGGCGCCGGGCGATTGGCTTAGAGATCGCAGCGCCGGCGCGCGCGCCGCAGCGGTATCGACGTTTGTCCGCGTACCTGGCGGGCGGGTTGGCTGCCGCGGCGGTTGCCGCGCTCGTACTGACGATGAACTCGCATGACGCCTGGGCTCAAACGGCGAAAAAACTGCGCGGCAAGGCGTGGGTCCACATCACGCTCAAGCTACCCGACGGCGTGCCGACGCCCGACGAGGGACTGCCGCAGATGTGGTTCTCGGCCCAAGCACGCCGCGCGGCGAACAAATTCGGCAAGCGCGCGCGCTGGATTGATCTGGCGCAGCAGGAAAGCTGGAGCTACGATCCGCAGGAAGACGCTCTGCAGGTGGCCAACACGCGCGACTCGCAGACCAGCGAGCTGGGATTCATTGAGCTGCTTTTAACGCTGGTCATGGCCGGCGAGACGGACGAGGCACCGCCGACGACGAAGCACGAGATCCTGGATCGCGAGCGCCGCGCAGTGAACGAAGGAGGACGACGGTGGCACGAGTTTTCCTTTAAGTGCCGCGACCCGCAACGTAACGGGGAATGGCATGTTACGTTTCGCGTTAATCCGCAGACCGGGCTCCCTTTCGAAATGGTGAGCACGGAGAAAATGGCCGCCAACGATCCGGCGCCCGAGCGAACGTTCACGCTCGATTATCCCGAGAGTGGGCCGACGGACATTTTCGCACTGGGCGTGCCGCGGAGCGCGAAGCTCGTGGACAAGCGCCGCAAACCGGCCGGCAACGAAGGGATGCTCAAGGAATTGCTGGCGACCTACGCGCGAGCCCGGGCGCTGCCCATCGAACCTTATACGTGCATGACGCTGCACACCACGGCCGATGACCGGGACGTGCACTTCGCCTTTCGCGTGGAAATGAGCCACGAAGGTCCGCAGGTCAGGACGTACGATCTCGACCAGTTGATCGCGCTGCGCCAGCGGGTGTGGTCGAAAGAATTGAAAGTGCCGGCGGATGCCGAAATGTGGTGGCAGGAACAGATTCTGAAAATGCCGTTGACCGAAGGGGCCCACGCCCACGCGGTGCCGCACCAGGTCGGCTTTCCGACGATAACCGGCCATGCGTGGGAAGGAGTCGTGCCTGAGTTTGATAATCCCGACGTGGTGGTGACGCTGGAAGACGAGCCCAAGATGGGTCCCGCCGGGACAAAGCTGGTGCGCGTGCGACTGGAAACGGCCGTCGGATTCAACGACGCCGCGTATTGGATCGCGCCGGATCGAGGACACATGATCCTGCGCCAGGACCTGCGCTTCAAAAAGGAACGCGAACCATTTGACGTGCAAGTGTGGACCATCGACGAAACGGCCCAATCACCGCGCGGGCGCTGGTATGCAACGCGGGCGCGTGTCGGGCGGGTGACGGAAATTGGGGACGAGCTAGCGGAAAAAGGGGGCGAGATTACGACAAGCCGGTATCGGTACCTGGTCGATTTCGAGTGACTGCTCAGTGGGCGAGCTGCAAAAGTGATTGAATTAATCGTGCGGCGCGCTTGGCTAAACGTGACCGGGGCGATCTGCGGAGCAACTTTTGGGAGTGTGTCGACTCTCGCTCGCTTGCGAGGTTTATGTATCGATACCGTCGTGGCGGCTGCGCACGTGTGGCTTATCGAGGGGAAATGTTTGGGCCAACGACGCGCGGCTTCAACACCGAAAGTCTGGCCACATCGTGTAGAGACGCACCACTTCATCATCCCGCACCAGCATCACGATCGAGCCAGATGGAAGAAGATGATCCCAGCCTCGTAGAGTTTTGAGCTTTACCTTGCCTGCGGATTCGTGAAAGCGCCAGTACACGCCCCCTTGGCTGGTGAATTCATCCACGGTGGGGTCAGCCCGGAAAATCCGCACGCAGTGCGAACGGGCACCTACTATGGTTCGATTCCCTTCTTCGTCTAGCGCCGACGTGATGACCAGGTCGCGACTGAACTCGTCGGGCGAGGGATGTAGGCCGTGGCCGCTCGGCGCTTCGCGTTTTATCAATCCTGAACAGCGCTGCGAACTTTTGTCCGTCGCTGTCCGAAGTGGGCCAGTACGCCAAGTAGCCCGATGATGCACAGGGCCAGGGTCGTCGGTTCAGGAACGGGGGTCAGTAGCAGGGCGTGTTCCTGGCCTGTCGCGTCGGGGCCGTAGCCGACGATTTGTCCGAGGTTGTTGATGCCGAGCGCGGCCTCGATCCAAAAACTCGGAGCCGGACCGACCAAAGTATTCAAGTCGAACATCTGGCCGGTGGTGTAAATGAACGCATGCCATACGAGATCGGCATCGCGAGAATTGCCCACGATGTCGCCGTTGTCGTTGATCGCGTACGCGTGGCCAAACGATTCGCCGGGAAGAATGCCCAGATCTTGTATGGGGCCATTGCCGCTATAGAGAAACGCATGGTTGTCATTGCCGTTGATGGCGGCGAAGCCCACGACTTGCCCGTGATTGTTGATGTCTTCGGCGCCGCTATAGGGTCCCCCGAGCGTGCCGAGATCCTGCAGCGGGCCGCTGCCGTTGTAAAGAAAGGCGTGGCGTTCGCCATCGCTCAAGTAGGACATGCCGACGATTTGCCCACTGTTATTGATACCGGTGGCATTGCTGTAGGTGCCGCCGAGTGTGCCGAGAAGTTGTGCCGGGCCGGCGCCGGAATAACTGTAGGCTTGGACGTCCAGGACACTCGAGTTCGTGAAGACAGCGCCCACGATTTCGCCGCTGTCGTTAATGGCTTCGGCGGAACTCTGGAACTGCGGGTTTAGTCCATTGAGGGGGATGGGCGTTCCGTCCGCCGCGAAGGCCGCGGCCCGATCGTTGAAGTCGCCAACAGCCTGTCCGCTGTTATTGATTGCGTAACCTCGAGAGGCCGTCGGCGTGGAGAGCTTTTGCATGGGGCCCTGACCTTCGTAGAGAAAGGCCTGCGTGGCGCCTGAACTGAGATACGTTGTGCCCACGATTTGCCCGTTATCGTTGATAGCATCGGCGTCAGCCGAGGTGGTGCCAGGGAGCAAGCCCAAGTCCGTAACGCTGTACGATGTGTCGGCCGACGCGATCGCGGTAGGGAGCATTGCATAACCACCCAGGCAACAGACGATAACCGCCATTCTGAACTTCATGAGCAAGTCCCTTGAGGTGCGCGACGGTATGCCCGGTCGCGATGTCGTTCTAATGAGCTAGTAAACGGATTTCACAATGCTTAGCACATTGAGTCAGCATTATGGTTACCGTCTGTGGGGGTGGCAATCCGCAAACGACAGGTAGCAAACAAAAGGAAGCTGACGGATTATCGAGATTCTGCTGTAGCGCGGCGCTCGCCCCCTCACCCTGACCTCTCCCCCGCGGGGGGAGAGGGGTATTCAGGCGGCACTTCGTGTGGGGGCGAGGGCTTATTCGAGACAGCATTCTCTTCCGGAGCACTTAGTTGTTGGTGTCTTGGTACGGCCGTTAAAATCCGCCGACTGTGATGGCGAGGTTGCTTGGGTTGCGTAACAATATGTGCGTTCCGTGTCGGATGCGTGCGGTGCGACGCTTCGAGGCCCTTTGGCCGTTTACGCCGCTGCGCTTCGGCCGTTGCCGGCCGCATGCTTTTCGTCTCATCTGAAGTTAATCCGTCCTCACGCGATCGGTATTCTTACGCCATGCGACCCCTTCGCTATTCCATCAACGTTACGCTCGACGGGTGTTGCGATCATCGGACCATCGTGCCGGACGAGGAATTGCATCGTCATGCGACGGAAAACCTGCGGCGTGCCGATGCGCTGGTGTTCGGCCGTGTGATCTATGAAATGATGGAGACCGCGTTCCGGCCGCCGGTGCAAAGCGATGCATGGCCTGATTCGATAAAGCCCTTCGCCCAGGCGATCGACGCGGCACAGAAGTATGTCGTGTCGAGTACACTGGACCGGGTTGATTGGAACGCGGAACTCGTGCGTGGGGATCTGGCACAGGCGATTGAGCAACTCAAACGTCAGCCGGGCAAGGGATTGTTCACCGGCGGCGTAAAGCTTCCGCGGACGCTCGCCGAATTAGGATTGATCGACGAGTACGAGTTCGTCGTGCATCCGGTCGTGGTGGGGCACGGCCCAACGTTGTTCGCTGGGATATCGCGGCGCGTCGACCTGAAGCTTATCGGCCGGCACGAGTTTGCCTCGGGGGCGGTGGCGATGCGGTACGAGCCGAGACGTTAGCTGTTTTCGATGTCGGCCCGCGGCTCGTCGCTAGATCGGATTGCCTGGCAGGGCCTTGAATAGTTCCGGCACTTCGCGCTCGTAGTTTTTCCAGCGGGCCAACGATCGCTTATAGATCGGTTGCCGAACCTGGGTGCTGCTGGCCGTGCGGACCTGCCGTTGCGTGCGATAGAACTCCAGGCAGGCTGGTTCCCAATCGAGACCGCAGGCCGCGACCAGCCTGCGCGAGACGTGCTCCTGGTTTGATACCATTTCTTCGTAGTCGACCTCGTGAATCGACACCGGCAACACGGCTTGCCAATGATCCATCATGCGGAGGTATTGCCGAAAGCGCCCGGCAATGTGTCCAAAATCATTGGACCAGCGAATATCGAAGAAATTAGTCATCCAGCATGATAGGGCCACGTCCGCGAGAGTGCGGCGGCAATGGATGAACGTAGCCCGAGGAAACATCGCGGCCAGTAAACCAAGGTGCAAATAATTGTCGGGCATCTTATCGACGATTCGCTGCGCGTGGTCACCGGCGATCGCCTGCAACCTTTCTAAATGCTGGCTCGCGAGAAGTTGCAGGGTGGGAGCATCGAGCCGAGTTGTGTTGTTCTGAGCTAGGCCGTTCAGAGTTGTGCCTTGCTGCGGCGTGTTGCGGCGAGCGAGCGCGGCCGGGATGCCCGCGAATGTTTGATGGGCCAGCTGCAGCTCGCCGGCGCCGTACACTTGCGAATGGCTGGCCAGCACTTGCTCGACCAAGGTCGTGCCCGAGCGCGGCAGGCCGAAGATGAACACCGGCTGTCGGCTGTCGAGCCCCGCGCCTGCGATGCGTTCGAAGAACTCGCGATCGAACGTCTGGATCAAGAAGTCGACCAATTGTTCGTGCGTCTTCGGATCGTAAGCACGATAACCGGGCTGGCTTTGTAACTGCAGGGTGTTGGCCTGTCGCAAGAATCCCGCCGCGCGGGCGTATTCACCCTGCGCGTCCAGAACCTGCGCGAGGGCGAAAGATAATTCCGCCCGCGGGTCGGGACTTAACTCCGGCTCTGCGATTCGTTCTTCGAGTGCCACGCGATCCGACTCGGACAGCTTGCCGCGAAGCAGATTCGCCAAACAGCCGTGGGGCTGGGCGAGAGACGGTTGAATTTGTAGCGCTGTGCGGAACGCTGCTTCTGCCTCGGCGAATTCCCCCAGTTGCTCGTGCAAGCTGCCGAGACCGAGCTGCGCTTCGGCGAAGTCGGGCCGAAGTTGCAAGATCTGCCGAAAGCAGTCCGCGGCTTCCCGGTGCTTGCCCTGATCACGGAGAACACAACCCAGATTATTTCGTACCTCGACAAAATCGGGATTGAGCTCGATCACGCGGCGGAAGCATGCGACCGCTCCGTCGAGTTCGCGCTGTTCCTGCAAGGCATTGCCGAGGTTATTGAGCGCGTCGAGAAAGTCGGCGTTGATTTCGAGCGCTCGTCGATAACAGGCGATGGCGTCGCTGATCTTCCCCTGTTCTTTCCAGGTATTGCCGAGGTTGTTGTACGCCGCGATAAAGTCCGGCCGGAGCGCGATTGCCGTGCGGTAGCAGGCGACAGCCAGGTCGTGCTTGCCCTGGCTGTTGAGGGCAATGCCCAGGTTGTAGTACGCTTCGACGTAGTTGGTTTTCGCGGCGATCGCGCGGCGGTAGCTGGCCACGGCTTCGTCCGGTTCCTGCCGAGCCAGCAGAGCGGTGCCCAGGTTATTGTGTGCCTCGGCGTAGTCGTGTCTTGCCTCGAGTGCGCGGCGATAGCAAGCGATCGCTTCGTCGAGCCGGCCTTGAAGCTGCCAGGCGTTGCCAAGATTGTTGTGGGCCTCGGCATAGTTGCGGTGTATCGCGAGTGCCCGATGGTATGACTCCACGGCTTCGGCGATCTTTCCCTGGTCCCTGAGGGCGTTCCCCAGGTTGCAGTGGGCCTCGGGGAAATCGGGGTTCAGCGTGAGTGCTCGTCGGAAGCAGGCGACTGCTTCATCACGCCTGGCTTGGGCCTGGTACGCGTTTCCGAGATTGACGTGAAAGACGCTGGCCGTTTCGCGCAATTCGATGGCGCGGCGGATGTAGTCGATCGCTACGTCGTGCTGCCCCGCCTCGTGCGCCATCACTCCCAAGAGATGCAGCGCGTCGGGTTGCTGGGGATCGACTGCCAGAATCTGGCGGTACATTTGCTCGGCAGCCTGGCGTCGGCCCGCCTGATGGTGCTGCAAAGCAATCGTCAGTTGTTCGAAAATCGTGGCCATGAGGTTCGGGCGACTGCTGGGGTGCAGTTACGAAAGCGATCGCGGAGCACGTCGCATCACCCCCACCTGGCCCGAACCAGTTGTTGCGGCAGGAGTGACTTGGAAAACGCGGCGTGCGGATCTTCCGGATCGCGATACGAACCAATTGTACGCCACGATTCGCAGAAGGCGATCCCCGGCAAATTTCCGGTTTTGCGAGCTGGCCTAAGCTCAAGTCCCACGTCGAGGCTTTGCAACACTTGGAATAGCCGGCAGATTATTATTTCTCGGCGAAATTCATGAACCGCGCAACGGGCTCGCGACACTCTAATTTAGAAACCATGACAGATCGAGCGTGCCAGGTATTGACTGAGTTGCTCGTCCTCCGCGCCCAGGGAGGCCAAGGCGATGCAATGCCCCAGTTGGTTCGCATCTGGCATGTCCGGCTCGTTCGGCACGCGAAGAGGCTGACTGGCAGGGACGATGTGGCGAACGACGTAATGCAAGAAGCTTGGCTAAGCATTTCTCGTGGGCTGAACGGCTTAGATGATCCGGCTCGTTTTGGCCCGTGGGCCTATCGAATCGTGACTCGCTGTAGTGGCCTCTGGATTCGAAAACAGCAACGCCGACGACAAGTCGAAGCGAATTGGGCCCACTCGCAGCCAACGGAATCCCCCGCATTAGAATCCTCGGGCAAGGCTGACGTGGTTGATACCGTGCGCACCGCGCTTCGACAACTGCCCGCCGAACAACTGGCCATCTTGGAACTGCGCTACGTTGAAGGCTTCGGCATCGATCAGATTGCCGTTGCGCTGGGCATTGCGCCGGGCACGGTGAAATCTCGGTTGTTTCATGCGCGACAAGTATTACGCGAGCACATTTTAAAGGTGTCCCAATGAACACACATGAGGACCAGATCATCGCGGCATTGAGCAAACTCGACGCCGAGTGCGATCGGTCGGAAACGTTGAGCAGCGTGCTAGCTGACATGACCCGCGCTCAATCATTCTATTTGCGGGTGTTCCCAGCAATAATTATTGTGGCGTTCTTGACGCTGGCCATCGTCGCGGTCGTGCGGTTCTTCTCCGTTGATGATGTGCGGTCGTGGATCGCCTACGCTACGCTATTTATCGCGTCGCTGATGGTGGTCGCTCTCATTAAGTTGTGGCTTTACCTGGTTTGGGTTCGCAATTCCGTGATGCGAGAGATCAAAAGGGCTGAGTTGCGGAACCTTGTTGCCGCATCTGCCCAAAAGTAAAACCTCTATCGCACCGTCGGTTGCTAGCGGGAGAGCAACTGGTCGACGACCCGGCTTTGACGTTGATTGGTACAGAAGGTATTCCCACACAAAATTTTTGACGCGGCTTAAGTACTCACGCAAAGTCATCGGTGGATGATCAATTGACGTGCAATGCACGTCGAAAGCCCCAATAACCGATTGGCCCGTTGCATGAACCGGTTATCAAGCATGTGGTACTGGCACGCGATCGTGTTTCTGGCCGTCGGTTGTGTCAGCACCGAAGGCCGTGCTGTCGAGGTCATTGATTTTGTCGATGTCTATGGCCTGCGCACGCTTTCGCGCGAGGCGGTGCTGGCTGCGGCCGGTGTTAAGCCGGGGGACAATGTTCCCGTGGCGAGCGAGGAGATCGTTCGTAAACTCGAGGCGCTGCCCGGCGTCGCGCGTGCGGCGGTGGCGGTCATCCACGCGCCGGCTATGCCCTCCAGTGGCAAAACGATCGTGGTCGTTTATCTCGGGGTGGACGAATCGCCGGAGCCACGCGCGACGTACAAGCCAGCCCCCCGGGGCGAATTCGTGCTTCCCGATGCGTTGGTCGCAACCTACGAGGATTTCGAGCGTTCGTTGGCAGCGTCCATGAATCGGGGCGACTATGGGGAAGACGACTCCAACGGTTACGCACTGGTGGGGGACGAGGCGTCTCGCACCATTCAAAAGCAGTTCGTACCGCTCGCCGAACAGCATTTCGACCAGTTGATAAAAGTGTTGCAAAACGCCGAGAGCGAACGTCAGCGGGCGATCGCCGCGTGGGTAATCGGATATGCCAGTGACAAGCGTCGAGTGGCCGCTGAACTGACGGGCGCCGTCCGCGATTCTGAGAAAACGGTGCGCAACAACGCCATGCGTGGCCTGGCAATCATCATCGGATTTGCTCAGCATCATCCCGAACTCAAACTCGATGTGTCCTGCGACACCTTTATCGACATGCTCGATTCGGTGAAATGGACCGATCGAAATAAGGCCATGGCGGTGCTCAACGCGCTGATCGAAACGGATATGAACACGCTTGCCGAACTGCGCGAACGAGCGTTGCCTGGGCTTGCCGAGATGGCCCGCTGGCATTACGAGGGGCATGCGACGCAAGCATTCTTTATTCTTGCCAAAGTTGCCGGCTTGAACGAGGAACAGATGGTCGAGGCGTGGCGCGCCGGGAAGAGGGACGAGGTAATCGCCCGCGCCCTCGCTCGAACGGATGTACAGCGATAGCCGCAGCATGAATTTGCTGTGACGCGGCGGTCTACTAAATCGCGCGACCTACGGCGCAACGAGAAAGCCCCGAGGGGCGGATGCGAGTCCAGCCCTCGGGGCATTTTCGTTCATTCTTTGTTTAGTGTCGTGCAGCCTGCGGCCCTTGCTAGATCGTGTCGAGCACGGCCGTGTTGTTCGATTCGTCCATCTCGGCCACCGCGTCGAGCGGGTCGATCATCACGACCAGCTTGTTGAACGATTGTCCGGCCGCGTTCGGCTTCGTGGCGGCCGCCGGCAGACGCAGGATGACTTCTTGAGATTCGCCAGGACCGAGCGCCGGAATTTCGATCGCACCGTGCGGAGCGTCGTGGGCCAGGCTGCCATCGACCGATGCGGCGACCATCACCGCAAAGCTGCCGGCTGGCCGGGTTCCCTGGTTGCGGAAGCGGACCGCGTAGGCAGGACCCGCAACTGGTGTTGCCTCGGCAGTCATTTTCAGATCCTCCAGCACCAGGTCGACGCTGCCTGAATTCGCGCTGACCGAGTTCGGCAAAACCACGGTCGGTGGGACTAGCTGATCGGTCGATTTCGGATTCATAACCGGCGCGGGCGTCGGCGTGTACGAAGCCAGCGTCGCCTGTGGATTGTAGTTGTTGCTCGAATAGCCGCCGCCCGACGATTTGCGGCTGCGGCGGCCACCCCGGTCGCGGGCTGACGCGGTCTCGGCCACGCACACGCCCACCAGCAGGGCCATCAAAGCGAAACGCAGGCTCTTCGTTAGTAATGACATGGCAGGCCGATTCTTTCTCGTGATTGGGTTGGGTGCTGTTGCCAGCGGAGGAAGCCGCTCGGGCTCTACCAGCAATAGGCGTAAGCGGGCCGGAATTGTTACGGGCCTTTTTCGAACTTCTCGAAAAGGCCCGCCTGCCCCGTGAAAACGCGGCCCGATTGGCTGCCGGCGCGACGGCTTGACGAGGTCTAGACCGCTCGACGCCGTCGCATCAGGACGGCGATAGGCAATCCCAGGCAGCCGAGAAAGAGCAGCATGGCTGTAGAAGGCTCGGGAATGGTATAGGCGAACAACGTTGACGGACCGCTGCCGCCGTAGTTCGGGTCGCCGGTCGAGTTCTCGGTCGCGCCGTACAATGTCGAACCGACCACGGTCAACTGGGTCGACGGGTAGACGCCACCTGTCCCGGTGAAGGAGTGCAGCACCTGGTAGTTAGACCCGTCAGGTTGGATCGAAAATAGCGCTCCCAAGCCGTTGCTCCCGCCTGTGCTTTGGACTCCATAAAACGTAGATCCAACGAGGGTCAGTCCTGCTGCCAGAGGACCGCCGTCGCTCAGAACCGAGGGGGGGCCAGAGGCGAAAGTATGAAGCACACGAAAGTTCGCACCGTTCAGATCGATGGCGAACATTTCGCTGTTCGAGGTCAGAGTGGTAACTCCATACAGCGATGATCCGATCACGGTCAGATGCGGATCGGGTATCTCGTCGAACAGGCTGCCACCGGTTCCGTTGAATGTGTGCAACGTTTGAAAGTTGGATCCATCCAAGTTCATGGAGAACAAGTTTGATGCTGTACCACCAAAGCCTAAGGCTCCCCGGGTGACGCCGTAGAGCGTGGATCCGACTTGGGTGAAGATGCCCGAGGGTTGATATCCGTCGCCGTTGAAACCAGTAAAGATGTGAAGGTTCTGGAGATCGGAGCCGTCCAGGTTCATCGAGAATATCGCGCTATAATCGCCGCCACCGAGATCTCCCATCGACCCACCACCATATAGTTTCGATCCTATCAGGCTTAGTCCGTCCACGTCTGGAAGTTGGACGGGAAGGTTTTGCGCGTTGGTGCCATCCTTGTTGATGGAGTAAGCCGCCGGGGCATAGCTGGTCCCGTAGAGCGTTTGCCCTGCCTGGACGAGGGGCGAAAAAGGCCACTCCCCACCGGGAGTAAGTGATTGGAAGTTATGCAAGACCTGAAAGTGTGAGCCATCCAGGTTCATGGAATACAACGTGCCTTCGTTGTAGGTTCCCCCTTGACCGGTCGTACCGTAGAGCGTTGATCCATCGACCAACAACTCGTTGGGATTGATATTTCCAGGCTCAGCGAAGGTGTGTAGCAGGGCGAAGCTGTCCGCCGTCGCCGAGCGTGCGACGATCAAGAAAAGCAACGCACAAAGAGTTGCACTATGTTGCTGTGTTGCCCGGCTCATTAGCGGCTCCTGCAATCATCGGGATCTTTTGAAAACGACCACGGTCGGTGCCGTCCCCCGTTTGCGTACGTGGTAGGGCATCTCGACCATCTTCTATTCGCTTGAACCCAATGCCTCCTGACAACCGTCAGATGGTCGAGCCCTTTTGGGCGCGATTCAGCATTGCGGTACTGCGCTACCAATTTGGTCAACGTAAAAGCGCAAAAAAAACCGCTGGGCACAACCGTTTTGTGCCCAGCGGTGAGATTGCAACGTCGAACTTTACGCTTCGGTTAGGCGACCCGGCGCCGACGCAGAGCCATCAGCAAGCCGAAAGCGCCCATCAAGGCCAGGGCCACGGTCGACGGTTCCGGAACCACATACAACGCCTGACCATCGCTCGACAGAGCGACGCCAGACGCCGAGAAGCTGCCGAGTTGAATAGTCGGCAGCAATGTCGACGAGGTGGGAATCAGCGTAGCGTACACCGTACCACCGGCAATCGAGCCGAGGCTTACAGCGCCACCGCCCCCGAAGGCCGGATTGTTGGTGAACCCGCGCTGCAAAAGCTGTTGCAGCGCACCGTCGATGCCCATCTCCGGATTGGCGAACGAATTGCCAGTCAGGTTGATGTACAACAACGCATCGTAGCCGGCGAACGCCGTTCCCAGGACCGAAGCACTGGTACGGAACAGAGCGCCCGCGGCGCTGGACAGCGCCATGCCGTTGACGTCAGTCGTCGGCAGGCTGCCGTACAAGCCCGCGGCGGTGAGGTTCGTCACGCCGTAGATTTCCGCACCAATCGTGGGCAGGTTCGGAATGAACGGCGTCGCTGGCGTACCACCAACAAATGGGTTGGCATCGGTCGAGCCGGCTTGCGTGAGAGTGCTCGCAGCGCCAGTGACTGTGCCACTGGAGATCGCCGCATTCGTGCCGAGCAGGTAACGTCCACCGCCACCAGCATTGCCGCCAGTGCCGCCTGAGACGTCCAAGGCCGAACCAGCGAGGTCGGTGGTCGTGCCTTGAATGAGCACGGTGCCGCCGGCGCCACCGCCGCCAGTTCCACCGGTGCCGCCCGTCGCACCCGACGCTCCAGCGCCGCCGGTACCGCCAGCGCCGCCAGCGCCGCCGGTGCCGCCACCCTGCGCGTTACCGGTTCCGCCGGTGCCGCCGCCACTGCCGCCGGCGCCTGCCGCACCTGCCGTGCCACCAGCGCCCGAGGCGCCATTTGCACCTGTTGCACTGACCGAGCCGCCGATCGTGACGACACCGTTCGCGATGATGCCTACGGCGCCGCCGCCGGATCCTCCGGCGCCGCCATTGCCGCCGGTTCCCCCGGTGCCGCCCGTGCCGCCGGTACCGCCTTCACCACCACCGCCGCCACCACCACCGGAGTGTCCGAATAAGGTGCCGTTGTGCCCGGCGCCACCACCGCCGCCGCCACCGCTGGCGCCGCCGCCACCGCCACCGCCGCCACTACCACCGGCGCCCGATCCGCCAGCGCTGCCGCCGGCGAGCACGAATCCAGTTCCGGTGTTTGATCCACCACCACCAGCGCCACCCGAGGGGCCCGTGGCTGGGGTATTTCCCCCACTGCCCGTTCCACCGGGGCCAGAGGTACCGCCGTTATTCGATCCCGCAGTTCCCGCCGTACCGCCGGTACCACCGGTGCCGCCAGTTCCCGCGCCACCTACTGCACCCGCGGCGCCTGCGCCGCTGGCATTGTTCAGGCCGAGCGTACCGTTGGTTCCCGCAGACCCGCTGATTCCTGCTCCGCCGGTGCCGCCTACGTTTCCTACGGCTCCGGTCGATGCTTTGCCAGCCGTGGTCGATGTCGTATTGCCGCCACCACCACCGCCACCACCAGCTGCAGGTTGCGATCCATTGCCGCCATTACCGCCTGGGCTATTGCCTGCGGTGCCGCCGCCGCCGGTCGGTCCGTTGGCGCCAGCGCCGGCGGTTGAGCCAGGAGCATTAGTGCCCGCGTTGGTTCCACCCGCGCCGGCCGAGCCCGAGTTTCCGCCCGATCCTCCCGAGCCGCCGCCGGTCCCTGCCGCTCCGCCCGTGGTACCGGACGGCAAGTTGACGACGGCGCCCGTTGCAATGTTCACGTTGTTGCCGACGATCAACTCAACTCCATTGCTGCCAATCGTGGTCAGCGTGTCGGTTGAAAGCAGATCGAGATCGCCATAGACGGTGAAGTCGGCGACGCCGCCAGTCGTTCCCGTGTACGAAACCGTGACACCGTTGATGGTCGAGGTGGCCGATCCATTGATCAGGCCATTGGTGGTGTCGAGAGTAATAGTCGCAGCATGCGACCACTGCGGCAGACCGAAGGAAAGCATGCTGCTGCATGCCGCTGCCGTGCCCAATCGGGCAAGGAAACATCTTAAACTCCGCCTCATTAGCAGCTCCTCAAGGTGTGATGCGTCATGCCCTCTTGTAAGCCCCGTAGGCAAACGGGGGGTCGCTCGGCGCCTCCCATCGGCCCATAGCGTTACAGGCTAGGTACAATTCGCGCGAAGGTCAACCGTTAAGATCACCATAAGTTGTACGTTGCAAACGAGATGTGGTCGCAAAGCGACCAACTTGGGCAGAAGCGAGGCGAGGTCGGCAGCGAACGCTTAAGCCACAGCGCAAATGGGGGGACTCGCAAGTGACCGAGTAAATTCGTCCCCCCCGCGACGCCCGGCGGAAGCGTTTGCGCGGATCGACGACTATTCGGTCGCCATACCGTAGCGCCGGGCTTCGGTCTTCCACTCGGGCTCTTCCAGGAGTTCGACGGGAGGGCCTTCGAGCGCTTGGGCAACCTCGGCATCGGTCAGGCGATAGACGAGGATCGAATAGCCGATCTCGTCGTCGGGCTCGCGCTGCCGCAGAAAGCTGGCCAGACGCATGAACCGCGCCGATTCATACACCTTGAACATGTCCTGCCATTCTTTGTCGAGCGCGAAGAACTGGATCTTCCGCAGCCCTTCGGGCGTCGTCGACAGAGACCGGTACTGCTCAACGTTGTTGCCGAGGTTTTTCAACCGCGCTTCGTACTCCTCGTTCCACTTGCCTGGCAGCAGGTTGTAGACGCCTGGCAGCAGCGAGGCACTGATCAGATACGTGCCGCCGGTGAGTGGTTCGGGCACATGCGGCTGCCATTTGATGGGGTATGACGGCAGCGGCTGCGCATCGATGCCGTAAAACGCCGGCGGCGCCGCGCCGTACCAGGCGAAATACAGGCGATGCGGATCGCGAGTGTCGTCCGGATGGGCATCGAGCCAGGCCTTGGCCTGTTTCAAGTCCTGGTTCCAATCGAGCGAGCTATCGATGAGATGCCGGTAACCATTCCACGGCCCGCCGGCAAGCAGGTTGAAATATGCCAGATAGTTGGGCCATATCCACACACTGTCGATAACAATGACCAGCATGGCCGTGGCGAGCCCGCACCGCACCAGCATGTTCGATCGAACTGGCAGTTGCGTGTCAGGCGAGCGCGAGCGATCGAGAACTGTCGACTCGGCAGCGCGGCCGACGATCGCAGGCGGACGAATCCACCACGCGGCGGCTCCGGCGACGATGAACAGTGCCGGATAGGTCGGGAGCAGATGGCGATGCCCAATGTTCAAATGCGTGGTTAGCGCGAATGCCCAATAGACGACAAATAGCACGGCCAGAGGCACAACTCCGTACAGCCGACCATTCTCGCTGATGGAACGGCTCTCTTGATCGGTTTTCTCCGCTGCCGGTGCTTGAATCGAGCGCCGTGAAAATCGCCAGGCGGCCGCCGCGGCGAAAGCCAAGATCACGAAAAACGCCAAGGGGGTTTTGTACGCGAAGCAATACGGAAAGTAGCTCATCCATCCGTACAGACGATACTCGCCGTTCAGGAAGGCGCTGCGCGCTTCGGAATAATGCATGACGTGCGAGAAGCCAAATAGATACGCCTCAGGCAGCAGGCGCTGCTCGCGCATCAGGTCGATGCATTGATCGAACGTTTGAGATTTGGTTCGGACCCCTGGCCAGTCGACGGGAACCTCGGCCGGTCCCAGTGCCGGATTCAACATCTCATAGCGAAAGCCGTAAGAGGCCCAGATCGAGCACGCCACGCCCAGCATCAACGCGGCGCCGATACCGGCAAAGATCGCCACGTTTCCGATGCGGCTATACAGCTCGCGCGTGGTTCGGCCGAAGCGGATCTCGGTGGGGGCGCGATGGAAGAGACGCAGACCGACCATCAAAACTCCGATCGGTACGATCATCGGCGCCGCGAATTTCGACAGGAACAAGCCGGATAGCGTGAACCACGTGGCGAGCAGCGTTTGTGGGGAGACCCGATGCAGAAGCCTCCACATCGCCGCGACAGAAGCCGTGAAAAAGAGCGCGCTCGCCATATCCGACGTGATCAGAAAGCCGTGCGTGAGCATCGTGGGCGAGAAGGCGAACAGTGCCAGGCTCAAGAGGCCGGCGAGCGGTCCGAACAAGCGCCGTGACCATATATAGACGAGCAGCCCCAGGGCGACGCCCAAGATCGACGTCATTGCGCGGCCGTACAGCAGCATCCGGTCGACATCATTGCCGCATTCGTAGAAGAACTGTTCGGCGAATTCCCACTGCTGAAGATTGAGCCATGTGGAACTATCGGTCGACGGCAACTGAAAGCCCGACAGCCACACCGGCAGCCCACATAGTCGTTGTGGCCAGTTGCCATTCTCGGGCTGGATGCGGTAATCGTTTCGGCTCCAATAGCTGACGCCGCCGGTGAGATGAACCCCCTCGTCCCCGGTTTGCGACTTGCGCGTGGAAGCGCTCAGGCCCAGTACCACATAACAGGCGAGCAGGGCAGCAATGCACAGTAGCGTTGCCATCCCGCCAAGCTTGTCCGGCACGCGTTCGGAATCTTCGTCGCTGACAAGCTTCATCGGCGTGCGTATTGGCATCCGTGCATTAGGACGAGTTTTGGCCATCGCCGGTCACTTCCACATGGCGAATCGCCGGATGGGTCAAACTGCCAGCCACCGCGACGATTATCCGCCAGGGCCAGCGAATGAACGAGTCAGCAGACGGCCGAAGGCTTGCGGCTCCGACAATTCTGAGACGACCTGCGCCCCGCAGTGGGATTTTACGATTCCATTGCCGCAAAGCCGCATGCGGCGCACGCCAGCTTAATCAGGAGCTCGTGCAGCCGCAAATGCCGAACGCGGTGTGCGGGGATGTCGTTCGATTAGAGAGTGGATAACAGCGGACACGGTGCTCGCTAGTCGATGCCGTCGTAATACTCGACCTCGATCGCGATGATCGCGCGCATCTGCGGAAACAGCAGTTTTCCGTACTCCGATGATTGATGTGCTTGAAACGCCTCTTCATCACGGTAGCGTTCCGTCACGACGTACGTTCGGGCTGATTGGCGCGACCGGTACAGGTCGTAGTAAACATTCCCTGGCTCATGCTTGGCCATCTCCGCCTTGAGCGTGCGAAATAGCTCCAGAAATCTCTCCTCCTGGCCTTCGTTGACCACCACATGCTTCACTCCGCCGATCATTCCCTGCATCCTTATTTAAATGTCATGAAACAAATCATGTCTGGAAAGTCCGTGCTGAAGGCGGCTAAGCTGGGGGGAGGCACTCCGCGACACCAGAGGCTGGGAGTCGCCTCAGGTCGGTCACCTAACTGAAGGAAGGAGTTAATGGTGGCGCACATCAGTAAGCTAAAGACCGGCACGGTCATTTTACTGGTCTCCTGCGCAATGGCGAGCCTGACAACGGTCTGCGCCGCGCCGCCCCAGGAACCAGCCGGGGCTGACGGCGGCGTCCAGGGCAAGGACCGCCTCTGCATGCCGGCCGGCGCCCTGATGTATGTGAACTTCTACTCGACAGCCCCCGACGTCGACCGAATATTCCTCTACAACTACGCCACCGTCAACATCCTGCCCGAAATCTCGCGAGTGCGCGGTATCGATTCCGCCGCGATGCTCGGGGATGCCATTCGGATTCGCCTGAATCCCGACCGCATGCGAGCTAACAACCTGTCGCCGGAGGACATCATCAATGTTCTCAGGACGAGTAGCGGCATCGGCCAGAAAACGCGGTACACGGAAAAGAACTTGCTGACCCACATCGGTGGGCCCTACAGCAAGCCGGAACAGTATGAAGAAGTCGTTTTGATAGCGAACCCCGACGGGTTAATCCTGCGGCTCAAGGACGTATGCACTGTCGAGGCGGGCGCCCAGAGCTGCATTGATGCGGACTTCAACGGCCATCCCTCGGTTGCCATTGTCCTCCGGCAGGTCCCCGGTGTTAGCGCGGATGAGGTTATCGGGGCCGTCCAGCGAAAGCTTGAAGAGATCAAGAAAGCCGCATCCCCTTCCGGCGTTGGGTTTGACGTCATTCCGTTCGACACGCCGGACATGATCTATGCGGTTATCGAGCCATCGGTCGACGCGACGCTTACGTTCACAAGCGCCAAGTGCCACGAGTTGGCGGCCATCGCCGAAGGCATTGTCGGCATCACTTCGGTCTGGTCGCTGGCAGGTTATGACGCCCGAACTGATAGGCGCGACTCGAATTCAGGCACCTGCTTCATCAGATTGCAGGACCAGTCGGGTCGCAAGCTGACCTCGCGCCAGATCATCGAGGCGCTCGAGGAAAAATACGAGCCGATGAACGCTCACATCGAGTTATTTGAGCCCCCCGCGGTTTCGGTTTTCGTCGCTGCCAAGAGGCCGACAGTACGCGTCCTGGACCGGACGAACGCGAACAAGTTGAATGCGAACAGCACGAACTCCAATGACCGGCGGCTCGCCAGCGCGTCCGAGCCGTCGATCGATGATTTGTTGAACCGCGACGAACTGAAGGGACTCTTCACGTTTCTTGCCCGGACCTACCCGCGGCATGAATTGACTGTCAATGGCGACGTGGCCCGACAGAGAGGCGTGTCGATCGCCAGTGCGCTGCTGAACCTGCCCTTGGCCGTTGGAGTTGACGACCAGGGCAAGCCGAAGTTCTGGAGGATCGCCGAGGATTTGCAAAACCTGCAGGTCACGAACGATCGCGGCGAAATGGTACCGTACACGTCGCTCATTGAACTCAAAGAGAAGGCGGGCGTTGAATGAAATCGGCCGCTCGGTGTCGTCACAACTCAATTTCAGTGAGCACGTTTCCAGTCTGAGGCGTGGGCCATCCGTTCTCATTTACTTATGTCTAGGTGACTCGGCTTTTGTTGCAAAGTACGAAAGGCCTAAATATACTTTGCACCGCAGGGGCGCAAATGAGTTCACCGACACAGGTGTTCTCGTACGGAAAGCTTGTCCTGCATTTTATTTCGCGCCACAGTTATCTGGTCATGCAAGGGCTGCACTATGCGTGGCGGTGGTCTAGCCAATCTTCTGTCGCGATATCTGATCGCCAAGCGTAAGCGCGCGCTGTCGCACTGTGTGACGAGCGGCGGCAATGCATTTCGCGATCTGCGCTGCGAACATCTTGAGAGTCGGCGATTGCTTACAGTCGATGGCATGCAAGTTTTGCCGTCCGCTTCGGCCGCGATGGCTGGCGAGAGCACCGCTAGCGACGTAGATTCCGCGGTAAACGTTCGGACCGTGTACTCGCTGGGCACAACTTCGGGCGACGCTACAGAGCCGCAACGTGCTCCATTAGTTGCATTTGGCGCAAAACTTTACGGGATGACTGATGCGGGAGGGATTAATAATGCAGGTGCCCTCTTTTCGGTCAATGACGATGGATCGGATTTTCAAACCCTGCACTTGTTCGGCCCGGCCAACGGTCCTAATGGTTCAAACCCCGGTCTCACGAGTGGACTCACGATCATTGGCTCGACGTTATTCGGTACGACCGAGAACGGCGGATCGAGTTCCAACGACGGAACTTTGTTCGCCATCGCCCTTGATGGCTCGAATTACCGAGTGTTGCACAGTTTCGTAGGAGGCGCCAGCGATGGTGCTATACCCGACGCCTCGCCCGTCTTGATCGGCTCGGTGCTCTACGGAACGACAAGCGCTGGCGGTGCCTCCGGCGACGGAACTGTTTATTCCATCAATCCGGACGGCTCGAACTTTCAGATCGTGCATTCGTTCCTGGGCGGGCCGGCGGATGGCGCCAATCCCTACACCGAGATCGTGCAGGTGGGGTCGTTGCTCTATGGCACGACGGCCGCGGGAGGTGCTAATGGTTGGGGCGCTGCCTTTTCGATGGCGCTCGACGGATCAAACTATCAGGTCCTGCATTCATTCACTACAGGCGGCTTTTATGGTCCTGGTAGCCAACTATTTCCTGTCGGATCGACGTTGTACGGTATTGCCGTGTTCGGCGGCACGAATTCCGACGGCTACATCTACTCCATGAGTGACGACGGGTCAGACTATCAGGTTCTGCATAACTTCACTGGCACTGCAGGCGACGGCGTCAATCCTGCGTCGAACTTGACCCTAATTGGCTCTACGTTTTATGGAACTACTCTTTACGGCGGCATCAACAGCGGTGGCACGATCTATTCGATCAACGCCGATGGCTCGAACTACCAGGTGCTTCACTCGCTGACGACGCTCGATGGCCAATATCTCTATGGCAGCCTGACCGTCGTTGGTTCGACTTTGTACGGACTGGCAGCGGGGGGTGGAACGTTCGGCGGCGGAACGTTGTTTTCACTTGGTACGGATGGCTCGAATTTTGAAGTCGAATACAACTTGTCGGGTGCTATGAGCGGCAACTCGGCCGACGGATCGACGCCTCGCGCAGCTCTCGTCGCCGACGGCTCGACACTCTTTGGGACCACATCGAACGGTATAAACGGAAACGGCGCGACTGTGTTTGCCGTCGCCGATGACGGCACGAGTTTTCGCGTCTTACACGTTTTTTCTTCCAGTCAGGGATCGGAGCCGGTCGGCACTCTGATCTTGGTCGGTCAGACCCTTTACGGCGAAGCGGCTGGATCTTTCAGCGGCTCCAACGGACTTGTTTTTTCCGTCAACACGGACGGTTCGAATTTTCAGATCCTGCATTGGTTCACAGGTGGGTCTCAAGGCCAATTTGGCGCTTCTGGATTGATACTGGTGGGCTCGACTTTATACGGTACCGCCGGTGGCGGCGGAAACATGGCCAATGTGGTGTTTTCGTTGAATTTAGACGGCTCCGGCTACAAAACGCTGCACCAGTTTCCTACCAGTTTTTCACTCGTTCCGAGTGGCTCGATCACGGCCGAACTGACGCTCGTCGGATCGACCATCGTCGGCACCACCAATAGCGGCGGTGCCAACGGCGACGGCGAGATTTTCTCGATGAATCTGGATGGGTCCGATTTTCATGTCTTACATGCATTTGCTGGAGGCGCTGCCGACGGAATTTCTGCGATGGGTGGCGTGACGCTGGTCGGAGACACGCTTGTGGGATCGACGACCAGCGGCGGAACGGACAATGACGGTACCATTTACTCGCTAGGCATCGATGGTTCGAATTACCACGTGCTACATTCGTTCACGGGCGGTCCCGATGATGGAAGCAATCCGCAAGGGCGTTTGCTACTCATCGGAGCGACTCTGTACGGAACGGCTGCGGGCGGCGGAAGTTCGGGTAAAGGCATCGCCTACTCTTTCGAAGTCAACGGCGCAACTTTTCAGGTCTTGTACAGCTTCAACTCTGCTGCAAATCCCAACGCCTCTTTAACACTCTCGGGTTCAACCCTTTATGGGACTACCGCTAGCGGTGGCGCCGTTGGACATGGCACGGTTTTTGCGCTAACAGGCGCGATCCCGCCTGGACCGCAAGTCACGGATTTGCTGGTCGACGGTACGTCCTGGACGCCAGACGCCCTGAACGCGCTTGCTGTCGCGGGCCTCGGCAACGGCGAGGGTTATGAAATCCCGGTCGGGTCCACAGCGCAGCTCGAGGATTTGCCGTGGGACAACCTGAACCAGGTCCGTATTGTTTTCAACGAGGACGTCAATGTCGCGGAGGCGAGCCTGATCGTCAGCGGGCTGTCGGGCACTCCGCTCGTATTCAGTGCTTTCGCCTACGATCATACATCTCATACCGCGACCTGGACCTTCGCGAGTCCGATCAGCGCGGATCGAATCAAGCTTGCGCTCGCTTCGACCGGTCCGAACGCCGTAACCGATGTGTCGGGCAATCTGCTCGACGGCGATTGGACGACGGGCGCGAGCAGCTATCCGTCCGGCGATGGCTACGAGGGAGGCGATTTTAATTTCGCGTTCAACGTTTTGCCGGGCGACGCCAACGGAGATGGCACCGTCAATGTTCAGGATCTTGCCGCAATCTCCTCAGGCTGGCTGACTGCTGGTCGCGCGGGGGACATCAATGCGGATGGCGTCATCAACGGCCAGGATCTCGCTCTACTATCGTCCAATTGGCTAGCAACATTGCCAGTCGGGGAGAGTTCGTCTGGCGCGAGCGTCGCAGTTGCCGATTCCACCTCTCGGGCTGCCGCTTCGTCGAGCACCGGCCAGAGTACGACTGTTGCTGAAACTACGAATTCCACAACCTTCGTCAATTCTCTGCCGGCCACAGATAGCAGCGTCACGGTTGCTGCCAAACTGCCGGGCACAATTACTGGCAACGGACATGTGACGGTCATTCCGTGGAACTTTGTCGGTCCACTGAGACCGGAGTACAGGGCACCTCTCACGGGACAAGCCGACCCTTCACTTAACGCCGTTGTGATTGATCGCGTGTTGTCACAGGCGGTAGGCGATATGAATAACAGATTCGGCGCGCGAGCCTCATCAAGGACTATGTCGCTCGTCGAATCGCGCTTTGCCGTGAGCTTGAACGACACAGAGCGCAATGCGATTGATGGGAAGACCGTCGGCGAGCGATGGAGTTCGTCTATCGACGACGACCTGCTGGTGACGTTGGCCACTGGCTGACGACGACGAGCGCCGGATTAGTAGATCTGAGTTCCGGATTGTTATCTGGCACGTATTAGCCGAACTGCTCGGCAAGGGCGACAATGATGCCCTCTGGGCCGCGAATGTAGGCTAGCCGATACGCGTTCTCGTACTGCATTTCGCCAATCAGCTCGGCGCCCTGGGCGCGCAGGCGTGCGACGATACCGTCGATGTCATCGACGGCGAACATGATTCGACGGATGCCCAGCGCGTTTACCGGCGCGTCTACGGGCCCGAATCGGATCGCATCAGGCGTGTGGAACTTGTCCAGCTCAATGCCTTGCCCGTCGGGAGTGCGCAGCATCGCGATCGTGGCGCGGACGTCTTTGAGTCCGATCAGTTGTCCCACCAATGGTCCTGCGACGGTCGTCTCGCCCTCGAGTGTGAGCCCGAGTTCGATGAAGAACGCCTTAGTGGCTTCGAGATCGTCGACAACGATGAGGACGTTGTCCATCCGTTTAAGTGTCATGCGGTTCCTTAGCTTCACGGACTTGTCGCACGACCGGCTGTCTTGCCCGGCGTACTGATCGCGTCGAGGTGCTTATCGCGGCGAAATGGCTTGGCTCGTTTGTGCATCCTTATTGCCCCGGATCTTGCGGAAACGGAATGGTTATTGTGCGTTGCGGGCTTCACCATCCTCGATCTTCGAGTAAAGTCGAAGATCGGCTTGACGGGCCGATGCCACGGCCATATATTCTAGTTAACTCGAAGGTCTGGCCTGCGCGTTCATGCTTTCCCTGGAGCCTTGGTTGATGACGCGTCCTCCTTCGGAATTTCCTACGGAGCTCGAGCTCCAGTTCCTCAAGATCCTCTGGAACAAATCTCCGGAGCCGGTGCGCGAGATTCGCGAGGCACTGGCGAAATCGGGTCGCGATATCGCCCACACGTCGGTGATCACCACGCTGAATACGATGGTGAAGAAGCGGTTCCTCACGCGCCGCAAAGAGGGGAAATCGTTTCTGTTCGCACCGCGCATCACGCGCGAGGAGGTGTCCCAGTCGATGTTGGGGGATGTCGTCAACCGTGTCTTCGACGGGTCGGCCAAGGCCGTGTTGATGGGACTGTTCGAGCAGTCCGATATGAAACCGGATGAGCTCAAAGAGCTGCGCAAGCTCATCAACCAGCGGATGCGGGAGAGTCAAAAATGAATTTCATCTTGACGAGCATTTTCAACCAAGCCGCATGTCTGCGTTTGACGGAGACGCTGCTCCATTTTCTTTGGGAAGGTTTGCTGATTGGCGGATCGACAGCCTGCGTTGTCTGGTTGTGCCGCAATGGCAGTGCTCGTCTTCGCTACGGGGTGCATGCCGTGGGTCTCGCGCTAATGGCGATTAGCGTCCCGGTCACGTTTTTGCTGATCAATGGGGAAACGCTTACCGCATTGCGCCCTACGGCTCTGACGGCGACGATGGACGTTGAGAACAGCCACTCGATCGCGTCGCGAAGTTCGATCGAACCGAGCCGAGGCGTAGGGATGCCGGTTGCCGTCGCGGCGCGCGACAATTTCGACACGGAATCGGCGCCGGCAGTGCCCGCGGTCGCCGTGGATTCGCGCGTTTCAGTTGCTGAAGGTGCGAGTGTCGCTGGGAACGAAATCGAACCGGTCAGCCTGCCTGCCAGGCTTTCGTCATCTCTCGAATCGTGGCTGCTGCGAGGATCGCCGTACGCGGTCTGCACCTATCTGTCGGGTGTTCTGTTCATGTTAGGGCGTCTGGGGCTTGGCCTGTGGGGAGTGCGCCGGTTGCGTCGGTCCGCCAGACCGGTCCTGTCGGGTCGACTTGCCGATCAGATCCGGGAGCAAGCCGCACGGATCGGCCTGAAGGTCGTGCCCGTCGTGGCGTTTTGCGGACGGATCACGATTCCCTTCGTGACAGGGATTCTCCGGCCTGTGATCCTGCTCCCGGACTGGCTCGAGGCGGAGCTTGAACCTGAGCAATTGCTGGTCATCGTGGCCCACGAAATGGCTCATATTCGTCGGCTGGATCTGTTGGTAAATCTGCTGCAGCGGCTGGTCGAAGCGGCCTTGTTCTTTCACCCTGCGGTCTGGTACGTGAGCCGTCAGCTCAGTTCGGAGCGAGAGAATTGCTGCGATGACGCCGTAGTTCGGGCGGGCATCGAGAAAGTGAACTATGCCGACATCCTGCTTCGGGTTGCCGAACTGTGTGCAGCGGCATGCGGCGCGAACCGTCCGGCGCCGAACGCATCGCTTGCCGTCGGCGGGAATAATAGCAGTCAACTCAAACGTCGTATTGTGCGTTTACTCCTTGGCGAGGAACGGGTCCGATCGCGCTCGGGCGATTCCTTGGCGCTGATCCTGCTCGTGGCGTTGATTCTGGGAACGATCGCGGCCACGCAGAGCCATGTTGTTGCCGGCGCCTTCGAGACTCTCGCCCAAACGGCATCCGATTCCGCGCCCGTCGCTGGCCAATCGCTTCCCGTGGCGCCGCAGACGATCGCTTCACAGGCCGCTGCCATTACGGCGCCCTCGTCTGCGGAGTCCGAGATTACTGTGCGCGGCGTGGTGCTGAAGCCGGACGGCACGCCGGCCGTGGGGGCAGTCGTCCGCGCAGCGGGGATGGCGGACTGGTCGTCGTGGGAGTTGGCCGTCGCGAAGGACTTGATCTCGCCACTGTCCGAAGCGATCGCAGATTCGCAGGGCATGTTCACGATCCGCTTTCCGCGTCATCCCTTCGGCGACGTGAGCGGGTTCGATGAACACTGGCGCGACATCTATAAGAAGACGCAAATCGGCGCATCGCTCACCGGTTTCGGGCCTGCCTGGGTGATGTACGGCGGCATTGATGCGTCGCAGCCCTTGAAGCTGCGATTGGTGGAAGACCTTCCGCTCCGCGGTCGAGTGATCGATCTCGAAGGCCACCCGATCGCGGGAACCTCGGTCAAAGTGAGCGCAGCGCGGGCTGCAAACGGTGACGATCTGTCCGAGTGGTTCGCCGGGGTCAAGGCGGGAGAGGATATTTGGACCGCCCAGCGAAGGATTCCTCAATCCGCTGAGCCGCGCGTGATCGGCACTCCCACCGCGGTGACGACCGACGTGGAGGGGCGATTCGAAATCCACGGCCTTGGGCGCGAGCGGGTTGTCACGCTGACATTTGTCGGCGAGCAAATCGCCTATCGCGAAGCCCAGGCGGCGACGCGCGACATGGAGACGCTGCGGCAAAATAGCGGCTTCGAGGAGCAAACCGACACGAAGGACTCGGTATTCGGCGCCACGATCACGTTCAACGCCGAGCCTGCCCGCGCGGTCGAAGGGATCGTAAAGGATGCGCAGACGGGCGAGCTGCTTCCGGGCGTCTCGGTCGAAAGCAGGATGCTCACTAGCTATCCGTATGGGAAATATGGAGTGCTGAAAGCGACGACGGACGATAAGGGACGCTTTCGATTGATCGGGATGCCGAAAGGGGCCAAGAATCAGCTCCGGTTCGCCCCCGGCGAGCAGCTACCCTATTTCGAGCGCGATGTTGATGTTCCCGACCCTGATGGTCTCGGGCCGGTCCCCATGGAAGTCGAACTGCATCGCGGAATTTGGATCACCGGACGAGTTACCGATCGTGCCACTGGCGCACCCGTTCCTACAGTTCGAATGTTCTATTTGCCCTATCTTGCGAACGAATATGCGCAGAGAACGCCCGAATTCCACTCCAACGGCTTCGTCGACGGCGACGCCCGTGCGACGCGATTTCAATCGAAAGCAGACGGAACGTATCGCATCGTGGGTTTACCAGGACGGGCGATCGTCGGTGCGGAGAGCATCCTCAAATCCTATCGGCATGGCGTGGGTTATGCCGACGTCACCGGCCCCAAGCACCAGGAGGGGGTCTGGGGCGGTCGGTTCGACACGTACCATAACCCTATGAAGCCCGGCCTCGAGTGGCCCAACATGATGAAGGAGATCAATCCGCCCGCCGACACGGGGCCGGTAACGGTCGACTTTGCGTTGGACCCGGGGCAGTCGGTGCGGATCCATGTCCAGGATCCTGAGGGGAAGCCGATCGCCGGTTTGGATGTCCACGGCATATCGCGCGATCGTGTTGATAAGACGGAGGACGCGGAATTGACGGTGACCAATCTTGGTCCTGATGAGGAACGCCCGATTCTTCTCAGGCATGTGGAGAGACACATCGGTCGAGTTGTACGAATTGGTCCCGCCGACATTGCGGCGGGCGAGATCACCGTGCAACTCCAGCCCGAGGGTTATGTCGTCGGACGCTTGCTCGACGAAGACGGCGAACCTTTTTCCGGCGCGGCGGTTGAAGCATCGGGCGTCCCCTTTGCTTATGCGACCCGCCTTGACACCGTGGGCGCCGACGCAGAGGGACGTTTCCGCGCCGTATTGATTCCCGGTTGTCCCTATTCTCTGAAAGCCGTTCCGCATCGTCGCGGCATACTCTATGTCTCGTTCGAAAGCGACCTGGCCATCGAACCAGGCGAGACCAAAGACCTGGGAACATTGCAGTTCGACAAGAAGGGCAAACCGATCAAGACGAATTGACGAAGCCGGCGGGCGCCACGGATGGTTCGTGACGACAGTTGGAGCGCGCCTGGTCGTCCTCTTCTTCATTCGCCTTGCGCGTTGAACTGCTTGGCGCTGGCCTGGACGATTGACCAGGCGGCGGACTGGGCTTGTGAAATGTCGCAGTCGTTTGAGGTGACGGCCACGGCCATGTGTTTATCGGGAATGAAGGTGGCAAGCGCGTACCACATCGTGTTCGAGCCATTGTGCCAATACGTGGTGTACGGCAGGTCGTCGGTCGGTTTCTTCATCACCCAACCGTAGCCATAGTTTTCCAGGTTCGGCGCATGCAGCCGGCGATAGGTCTCGGTCGACAGGAGGTTTCCGGTCCCTAGTTCGCCACGCAGATGTTCCGTGGCATACGTGCCAAGATCACCGAGCGTCATGTGAACCGTGCCGGCAGGGCCGATGATAGGCGTTATGTCCGAGTTGTCGCTGACGCTTGTTTTGCGATCGCGCGTTCTGAGGTGACCGCGGGGTTGAGGAAGCGTGTCGTCCGGGCTTTTGGGCGGGCCGAATCCGGCGCTCTCGAGCGCGAGCGGCTCGAAGACTTCGCGCCGGACGAGATCTTCCCAACTCACGCCGGTTGCCATTTCGGCCATCGCAGCCGCGATCGTATACCCGACGTTCGAGTAGGCATACTTCTGTCCCGGTGGACTGACCGGTTTTTGTGCGATCACATTCATCACCGCTTCGTGGCGCTTCTTAGTGCATTCGGGACCGATCGCCGGTCGTACCAGCAGCACCCACATCGGGAAGTTCGCCGGTGCCCCGGCGGTGTGTGTCAGCAGTTGCGCGAGTGTGGCACGCTTCCAGTCGTCGTGAACCGCGGCGTTGGGAAAGCGCGCGCCGATCGTGTCGGACCATTGCATCTTGCCCGACTCGACCAACCGCGCGATCATCGTGGCGGTGACCGACTTGGTGACCGAACCGATATGCCAGCGATCGCCCAGCTCGACGGACACACCGCTACCCAGCTTGCGCTCGCCGTCGACGGCGGTCGCCACGACCTGGCCGTCGACCATGACGACGGCCCCCAGGCCCACGAGCTTGTTTTGCTGGCGGAGATCGGCGACCAGTCGCGCAAGCCACTCGCCTGATGGTCCGTTGCACCGGTTGGTTTGTGCTTCGCTGGATGCTTCGGCCGGTTCATCTGCCGCGGCCGTGGGAGACTCGCTAAGCCCGGCGAGCGGATTTGATATGGATTCTTCACCGCCCGGGAGCCGCTGCGAGTACACGACTCGGGCGAGCGATGCCAATATGAATATGAAGAAGACCGCCTGACGCGCCGGCCGCTTGATCGCGCCGCATACCCTGCGAGCCGAGCGCCCGATGTGCCTCATAGCTCTGGTCCTTGATCCGTCGGTGGTTGTTCAGAGATCGCCCAATTATCGGCAGTTTCTTGGGACGAGATTGCCAATAATGCCCGGTTCGTTTACGGCTGAAGCACTGCATGCACTCGGCGAAAGTCCTCTTATCTTTGTGTCACTCGCTCCGAGGCAAACGTGAGAACACCTCTCCCATTTCAAAATCGATGTAACGACTCAGGAATACCGACTTTTTGTCGTTGAAGGTTACCTTGCAGAGGCATAAGAAAGGACCGTATGCAGCAGTCCGAACCCCGATTTGGTTCCTGCCAATACGAGTGCCCGTGAATACTTTATCACCCCAATGCTTTCCAAAATAGAATTCTGCCTTTTCGACGCTGGCGATGTCTCCATTCTTATGCTCCATAAGATACGCAAACACATCAAACCGCTGGCCCCGTTCGTCGGAAGGGCGCAATGTATGCACGAGCACAATATTTCTCGCCTGTTCGTAGCATCGTATACGCTCGTTACGGAATACTGGTGCTGCTCGTCGCGCTTGGGGCGTGGGCGGACTATTGGATGGAGCTTCGCTTTCCGGCGATGAGCGTTGGGTTGCGCGATCAGGTCTTGCGTACCCTAAGTCCATTCCGGGAAGGCCTGATGCGCGAATCGCCGTATCTACCCTTCTCTTGTCGAGCGTGCGCGGAGGGAACTCCAACAAGAAATCAATTACGAATGTTGCCGCTGCCGTACACGCGAAATGACGAAACCCGTCGTCCTTCTCATGATCTCCAAAGTCGGATACAGCCTTAACAACGATGCTCCGCAGGTCCGCAAACTCTGCGACCCATCCAATTGCTGCGGCCTCCATTTCGACACCAATAACTTTGCGCGATGATGCGATCAAACTTGCAAACAGTTCAGGGTCCTGTCGCACAGTCTTGCCGGTCGCAATTGGACCCAAATGCACTTGAATTGGATTGGGTTGTGGTAATACATCAACGCCACATGTCGCTGATTCCTCATCGATCCAGGTTCTGCCGCGCTCTGTCAACGAGAAACTGCCGGAATCGAGGCTAACCAACGGTTCAGCGTCATTTCGGAGTGCCTTTACTACGTTGCACCATCCTTTGCAATGCGAATGGCGCTGAGCATGCTGATCAGGTGCGGCGGCTTCAGGGTGCCGTTCTTTTTCCCGAAGTGCGTTTAGGAACCAGCGTTTTTGTGAATCCAGTGAAAATGGAGGGCGCTCGTGAGAGTCGCTCCATCTTTCTCCGAAGGACGGCACTCGAAGCGCCCACGCTCGATGCAAGTTGTACGTCTCGATGTCTTGAAACATCTCCTCCTGGCGCTTTCCATTCGTAACTCTCGACACTCGTTTTCCGTGATCGTAACTGTAGACACGATTGGCGACGATGATGTCACCAAGGTTCACATCGCCGCGCCTCCCCGCGCAGATTCCACACATCGCCAACGCGAGCGGCCGAGGGCTCAGCGACTCAATTAGCCCAAACGCACGCGTAGCGGCTGCTGTCTCACCCATGCTGCTGCAATGTGCAGCTGCAACGGTTAGTTCTCTTCCGTTAGATTCGAAGTGTCGCCGATAATATGGCAACCCACGCGAATCCTCCCTTTGTTGCCAAGGGGCTCCTTCCTTGGCCTTAATATGCAAGAGTGCCTTAAGTTCGTCGTACAGGGCCGTGATTATCACCACGTCTATCGATGGATCGTCTGGCGTCACCGTTCGCCCCCTCACGTTTGTGCATTCACGGTTAAAAGTAATGCGATGCCATAGTATAGTTGCCAAGCCATGACACGTGACTCCAGCAATTGTCTCGTTAGCTGGTTTATTCAGGGGGGCCAGATACGCCCAGGTTTAGATGGTCATCTCAGCAGTCCAACAAAAGTTCCAAAGAGGTAGTTTGATAAGAAACCGGCGGCTGTCGTCCGCCACATCAGTGTTAGTATTCTGTTTCGACGTACCGTGCCGAAACACGCAATAACTTGGTGTCGACACTCTTTTATCGCCAACCCGCCGCGAAACGACGCCCGGGCTACGGTTGCCCTCCCGCCCACGCGGGCGCGGGGGACTCGAACGTGACTCGCTCCTTCGTTACCGGATGCACGAACGAAATGCGCAGGGCGTGCAGGCAGAGCGGTAGGTCGGTGACGCTATGCGTCTGGGTCTCTCCGAGCTTGTGGTTGGGCAGATACGCTTGCTCGCCGCGGATGGGCAGGCCCAGATGTTGCAGATGCACGCGAATTTGATTCGTCCGGCCTGTAATCGGGCGGGCCTCGACGAGTGACGTGCCATCGCCGAATTCTTCGAGCATGCGAAACTCGGTGCGCGCGGCCAGGCCCTGCTCGTCGACGGCACGACCGCCCAGTTCTGTGGTATCGATGCCGATCGGCGCGTCGCAATCGAACAACGCTTCCGAAGGTCGCCCTTCGATCCGAGCCAGGTAGTGCTTCTCGACTTCACCGGCCGCGAATTGCGTTTGCAACTGACTCGCGAAATGCCGCGTACGGGCGAAGACCACCAGGCCTGTCGTGTTCGCATCAAGCCGATGCACGGGTCGCAGCTTTTGCGGCGAGTAGACCTGGTTCAAAATCGACTGCAGCGAGTTGCGATTGAACCGGCCTGAGGGATGCAGCGGCAGCGGGGCCGGCTTGTTGACGACGACGATCGCCGCGTCCTCGTGCAGTAGGCGAATCGCTGGGTTCACAGCCGGCTCGATGTTAGCAGGCGTACGATGCAAATATACTTCGCCGGACCGCACACGATGGTCCGCGGCGACTGCCTGACCTTTGGCATTCAGAATCAACCGCCGGTCAAAACGCTCTTGCCAGTATTCGCGCGCAAGATGACGAAAGATTACGCCCAGCGCGTCGAGCAAGGACAGACCGTCGTGTTTCGCCGAGATCTTCAGCGGCCGATCATTGTCGTGCGGCACGGAGCCAGGCAGTGGCGTGGTGGCCTGCCGAATGGCTGACTCGCGTTCCGCGAGCGTCCGGGCCATCTGCTGGGCATCGGTCAGAAAGCAATAGGGGCATGACTGCTCGGGCACATAGCGCGGGTCTTGTTGGTCGGCAACCGACAGCGGCGACAGACAGTGGAAGCAAAGCGTGTTTTCGGTCGTCGCGAGATTCGGATCGAGGCCGACGCGCTGATCGAACACGAAGCACTCGCCGTCGTAGTGTTCGCTGCCGCAGTCGTCAAAGTATTTCAGAATTCCGCCGTCGAGCTGGAACACCTGCTCGAAGCCGATACCTTCGAGGTAAGGCCCTGCCTTTTCGCAGCGAATTCCGCCTGTGCAGAACATAACTACGGGGCGCTGCTTCAAATCGGCGGGCAGAGTCTGGGCTGCGGCCGGGAAATTGCGAAAGTGATCGATCCCCAATGTCAGGGCGTTTTTGAAAGTGCCAAGTTTGACTTCGTAATCGTTCCGCGTATCGAGCAGCGTGATCGGGCGGCCCTCGTCGAGCCAACCCTTTAGTTCCTGCGGAGTGACTTTCGGCGATGTTTGCAAGCTTGGTGCGATGCCGGGAACGCCAAAGGCGATGATCTCGCGCTTGATGCGCACCAGCATGCGATTGAAGGGCTGTCGACGGCTGACGCTGACTTTCGGCTGCAGCCCTTCCAGTCCCGGAATGGCTTGCAATTCTTGCAGCAGCGAGTCGATTTCTGTACGACCGCCGGCGACGAACAGATTGATCCCCTCGGGACTGAGCAGAATTGTGCCGCGCAATTTCCAGAGCTTGCACTGGGCCCGCAAACGCTCTCGCAACGCCTGCAGATCGGTGAGAGGAAAGAACTTGTAGGCGGCAATATTAGTGACGTCGGACATTTTCTAAGGATACGCGGTCGCGAACCCGGCGCCGATCCGGGGTCCGACGAGTGACGTTGGCTGCATGCCGAAGAGGATGCGCGCTGCCGGCAGATTTAGCGGCGGTCACGTTTTTGGCCATTAGGCGGCGAATGCTCGGCGGCAGTCGCACGTTGAAATGTTGGACCGGGGAACGTTACAGCCGTTCGATTGGACGCTCAGGACACGCCCTCTGATACGCCCTCCTGAGCGCACCCGATGTGGCGACTTCAACGATTGGCCGGACGCGCTCGTGTGCCCAAATGGTTGCCATGCCCGACGACAGGACTAATGTCCCGCATTCAGGATGGCCCCCCAACGGTTCCAATCCAGTCGCCCTGCTGTTGAAAAACTGATCCATCGGGGCATCAGGATTCAGCTTACGTGCGTAATGCGCTTCGCTTTCTGATGACGACGTGCGTCACCTTATCCGATGACGCATGCTCCGACACTTCGTAGCCGAGTCGTGGAAGGTCAACGTCGTTGAATAGCGGTTCTCCGCAACCGAGCAGGACCGGCACTACGACGAAGTGCATTTCATCGATGAGCCGAGCACGTAAGTACTGTTGGATTGTGGAGACACCTCCACCAAGGATGACATCGCAACCGTGGGCTGCCTCGATTGCGCGGGCGAGTGCCGCTTCGATTCCCTCGGTGACGAAATGGAAGTCCGTGCCGCCCTGCATTGGCAATGACTGTCGCGGGTGATGCGTCAGAACATACACTGGCGCGTGAAAGGGCGGATTCTCGCCCCACCAACCCTTCCACGATTCATCTGGCCACACTCCGCGCACCGGACCGAACATGTTGCGGCCAAGGACCCATGCGCCGACGTTCACGGTGCAGCGTGCGGCAAAATCGTTATCGATACCTTGACCGGCGCCTTCCTGGCCGTTCATTCGCGCGAAGGTCTGTGTCGAAAAGAACCATTGATGCAGGGCCATGCCGCCTTTGCCCAACGGATTTTCATGGTCCTGGCTTGGACCGGCCGCATAACCATCGAGCGAGACGGCAAAGTTATGAACCCGTAGTTTCTGCACGTCCAACCTCCAAACCTCCGTGGTACATTGTTGATACTCGGTGCGCGTAGACGAGCCAGATCGTACACTAATCCCGTTCCTTGGTCACTGTGTAGTTTTACCGGACGGGCGACGAGGTGCGAGTCGCAAATCCTTGTCTCTCTCTGGCTTATTGCGACTCTTTCGACGCCGCAAACGCGAACACCAAGAGTCGGCGATCAACAGTACGTGCAAGCCGGCGATAACCCACCGGAACCTTCCAATGAAAACCGGTGACCGAACGCGCATGAGATATAACCGAAAGTTGTGGATGAGTTGAGTTGAAAAAGGCGGCGTACTTGGGTTTGAATTTGGTTGATTACGGACCCAATTCCCCAGGAGTACGCCACCATGCCCGAGAGTATCAATTCGACGTTGTCCTTGCCAGTC